>NZ_JAPDBE010000001.1:0-216100 GCF_027705025.1 Aeromonas sp. D3
CCGAAACCAAATCAACAGGTTTCGGATTTTTACACATCAGCAGGATCGGTCAATGGATCCTTAACTGATCGGCATTAGCGCTAGCAGCGCCCTTTTTTGGCCTGACCTGGAGGGCAGAAGGTTCCATTGCCCCCATTGCTGCCATCACTGACCCGGATCCGGGTATCGTCCACGCTGACATCGGCACCGTGCACCCGTACAGGCCCGCTGCTGCAGGCGCAGAGCAGACTCCCCAGCAACATAGTCACAACCAGCTTGCCCATAATGCCTCCTGTTATTTCCCTGATTATGGGGCATTTTCAGGCAGGGGCGGAGGCGAGTTTGCGGGTGTGCGTCATGGCTTGCCGCTGATATGACGAGGAGCGCCGCGGCGCTCCTCGTGTGAGGGGAAGAAGGGGTTACAGCCGGAAATTGCCCACCAGCTTGTCGAGCTCGCCGGAGAGTTGTTGCAGGCTGCGGCTGGCGTCGGTCAATTGGTGGGCTATGTCGGCAGTTTCCATGGTGAGCTGGTTGATGTCCTCCACGTTGCGATTGAGCTCGCCGACCACGCTCGACTGCTCTTCGGTGGCGGTGGCGACTTGGATGTTCATGTCGTTGATCTGGGTGATGTAAGCGGTGATCTGACCGAGTGCACCATTGGCCTCGTCGGCCTGGGTTACTACCGCCAGGCTCTGGCTGCGGCCCTGAGTCATGGCGCTGACAGCACGGGCGCTCTGATCCTGAAGCCGGTTGATCATGCCCTGAATTTCGGCGGTGGAGGCGGCAGAGCGGTTGGCGAGGTTGCGTACCTCGTCGGCCACCACGGCGAAGCCACGGCCCTGTTCACCGGCGCGGGCCGCCTCGATGGCGGCGTTGAGGGCCAGCAGGTTGGTTTGCTCCGAGATGCTGCGAATGGTCTCCAGGATGCTGCCGATGGAGTCGGTCTGCGTCGCCAGCGACTCTATCACGCCCGCCACCTGTGCAATCTCGTCGGAGAGACCGACTATGCCGTGGCGGGCCTGGGCCACTACGCCAGCGCCTGCTTCAGCCTGGTCGTTGGCCTGCCTGGCCACCTCGGCGGCTTGCGAGGCGTTGCCTGCTATCTCGCTCACGGTTGCCCCCATCTCGTGGATGGCGGTGGCCACCTGCACTGTGCGGTCACGCTGGGCGGTGCAGTTTTGCTGGGTCAGCTGCGCCTTGCTGGCCACTTCGTCGGCGGTGGCGGCGAGCTGGTGGGAGTTTCTGGCGACCTGCTCGATGGCGCTGTGGATCTTGCTGACGAAGTGGTTGAAGCTCTCCGTGATCTCCGCCAGCTCGTCATTGCCAGTGAGCTTGGCGCGGGAGTCCAGCGCCAGATGCTCGGCGGCATAGCCGATGTACTGTTGCAGGAAGCCGACCCGACGCTTGAGGTTGATCAGGATGAGCACCGAGACCAGCAGCGAGATGAGGATGGCGCCGCTGATGATGGTGATCATCTGCATTCGTCCGCTGGCATAGCTCTGCTCACCGCGCTGATGGCGCTGCTGTGCCTGCTGGATCAGGCCGTCGAGCAGGGCGTTGGCATCCTTGCGCATGGTGCCATAGGTGACCGTATAGCGATCCCGATAGATGCCTCTCGCCGCTTCCATGTCCCCTTTTTCCAGCGCCTGCAGCATGGGGTTCAGCTCGTTGCTCTCCATTCCTTCAAACTGGCTCAGCAGTTTTTGCGCATCCGCTCTGGCCGCCGGATCCGTCTGGGCGGTTACCGCTTGCTGCATGGCCTGACGCATCTCGGGAATGTCCTCGTCACGGGCATCCTTGACCCGGCTGAGTACGCCCCGTTCATCCTTGAGGGAGGTATCTTGCAGCAGCATCATGTCGATCCCCACCCGCATGCGGGGGATGCGTGATACCACTTCCGCCATGGCGCGCATGGGGGTGGCCGTGTTCTGGTAGAGCTCGGTGGATTGCTGCTGGATGGAGCCCATGCTTCTCAGGCTGGCGCCACCCACGAGCAAGAGGGCAAGACAGGGCACTGTGACAGCCAGGATCAGCTGCAATTTGAGCGTCAGTTTACCTTCTAGCAAGGGAGTGCTCCTTCATGGCTGGCCATGATGTGGTCGATGAGGGTTGTTGCCAGTATAGATATGAATTGGCCGCCTCCCGGGCAAAGGCACGGGGAATGGGCCGCAAGCCGCATAAAAAAGGAGCGCCATGGCGCTCCTTTTTAGGTGTGACTCCCGACGCCGTTTACAGGCGGAAGTTGCCGACCAGCTTGTCCAGCTCGCCTGAGAGTTGTTGCAGGCTGCGGCTCGACTCGGTCAGTTGGTGGGCTATGTCGGCCGTCTCCATGGTGAGCTGGTTGATGTCTTCCACGTTGCGATTGATCTCGCCCACCACGCTGGATTGCTCCTCGGTAGCGGTGGCGACCTGGATGTTCATGTCACTGATCTGGGTGATGTGGGCTGTGATATGGCCAAGGGCGGCATTGGCTTCGTCAGCCTGAGCTACCACTTCCAGACTCTGGCTGCGACCCTGGGCCATGGCACTGACCGCGCGGGCGCTTTGCTCCTGCAGCCGGTTGATCATGCCCTGGATCTCGGCGGTGGAGGCGGCGGAGCGGCTCGCCAGATTGCGTACCTCGTCGGCTACCACGGCAAAGCCCCGGCCCTGTTCACCTGCCCGTGCCGCCTCGATGGCTGCGTTCAGTGCCAGCAGGTTGGTCTGCTCCGAGATGCTGCGGATGGTGTCGAGAATGCTGCCGATGGAGTCGGTCTGGTTGGCCAGGGATTCAATGACACCGGCGACCTGCTCAATCTCGCTGGAGAGGCCGACGATGCCGTGGCGGGCCTGGGCGACGACGACAGCACCCGCATCGGCCTGCTCGTTGGCCTGTCTGGCGACGTCCGCCGCCAGGGAGGCGTTGCCGGCGATCTCGCCTACCGTCGCCCCCATCTCGTGAATGGCGGTCGCCACCTGGACGGTACGGTCGCGCTGGGCGGTACAGTTGTGCTGGGTCAGCTGCGCCTTGCTGGCCACCTCGTTGGCGGTAGCGGCCAGTTGACGGGAGTTGCTGGCGACCTGCTCGATGGAGCCGTGGATCTTGGCGACGAAGTTGTTGAAGCCGGTGGCAACCTGGGTCAGCTCGTCGTGGCCTTCTACCTTGAGGCGCTGAGTGAGATCGCCATCGCCACTGCCCAGTTCACGGAACAGGCGGGCCAGCTCGTTGAGCGGGCGGCTGACGGAACCGGCCAGCAGCATGCCGAGCAAGCCCATGCCGGTGGCGATGGCCAGGCTCACCAGCACAATGTGCAGTCGTGCCTTGTCCAGCTCGGCATAGATCTCGGCTTCCGGCACCTGGGCCACCAGATACCAGTCGAGCATGGGGATGTAGCTGGTGGCCAGTATCACGGCCTGGCCATCGACCTCGGCCTGGGTGGCGGCGAACGCTTGCTTGGTCAGAAGGTTGGTTGTAGTGCCGCTGGCCAGCTGGGTCAGGTTGTCCCGATCGATGCGGGCGGCATCCGGGTGCAGCTTCACCTTGCCGCTGCCATCTGTCATGAACACGAAGCCGCTGTCACCGATCCGGAAGTTGGCGAGCATGCTGACCATGCTGTCGAGGGACTTGGCGAGCCCCGCCAGACCGCGGCCGTTGAGCTGCTGGAAGTTGACGAACAGCTTCACCTCGCCATTGGTCTCGCGAAAGATGCTGAGCATCAGGTCTTGCGGGCTCTTGGTATAGCCGTAGAACCAGGCGTCCTGCTCAGGGGTCAGGTTGCGCAGGAAGCCATCCTGGTTGTAGTAGGCCGCGCTCTGCCGATCGGCAAAGGAGGCGGTCACCAAACCATACTGGGCCGTCATGTCCTTGAGCTGATCGATGAGGATGGACTCCTGCTCCTTGGGCATGCCGCGGGCGACCCAGTCCAGCACGAAGCGGTCGTTGGCCAGCTGTCTGGCGGCATTGGCGACCGAAGTCAGATCCTTCTCGATCTCCTTGCCGATACGCTGGGTCAGGTTGGGCAGCTCCTGCTCGAACATGCGGGTTTCGATCAGTTGTTGCGCCGAGCGCTGGCTGAAGTAACCCACCAGCAGGCAGGAGAGCACCACGGCCAGGGTGACGGTGGCCAGAATTTTCTGTTTGAGTGTCAGGCGTGCAAGCATGGGATTGACTCAGAAGTGTGGAGACGGGATTGAGTACATATTAACGGCAGTGTGGTGATGCCCTTGAGGGGCTAACCGGTTTTATTGATAGATTGCGTTTGCGCTCACAGGGGCGTGCTGGTGCAGCTCCGGTTTATCAACGAACAGCGCCGCCATCGCGGCCCTATATTGCTGTCGTGGCTGTTGCGGTTAGATTTTCGCACTTTATAGTAAGCGTCACTGCTTACTTGGCTCGCACTGGATTCAATGGAAAATCATATGCGCATCTTTCGTCGGGGATGGACCCACCTGTTTCTGATTTTGCTGGCAGGCTTGCCACTCATGGCGGCGGCCCAGTCCGAACGGCCCAGGATTGCCCTGGTGCTGAGCGGTGGCGGTGCCAAGGGGTCGGCTCATATCGGCATCCTCAAGGTGCTGGAGGAGAAGCGCATTCCGGTGGATATCATAGTGGGCACCAGCATGGGCTCCTACGTGGCGGGCATGTACGCCATGGGGCTCAGCGCCGAGGAGGTGGAGCGCACCACCCTGGCCATCGACTGGAACAAGGGATATCAGGACAAGGTCGGTCGGGACGAGTTATCCCTGCGCAAGAAGCAGCAGAGCGAGAAGTATCAGCTGCGCACCGATATCGGTGTCAACGGTGACGCTGTCCAGTTCCCGGATGGATTCTTCCAGGGCCAGTCCATGGCCAGCCTGCTGCGCCACGCCACGTCCAACCTGCCGGCCCAGAAGAGCTTCGACGACCTGCCCATCCCCTATCGCGCCGTGGCAACCGACATGGAGACTGTGACGCCCTTCGTACTGGAGGGGGGCAGCCTTGCCAAGGCGATGCAGGCATCCATGTCCATTCCCGGTGCCCTCAAGCCAGTGGAGTGGGAGGGACATATCCTGGCCGACGGCGGTACTGTCAACAACATGCCGGTGGACGTGGCCAAGGGGATGGGAGCCGACGTTGTGATAGCCGTGGATATCGGTGCCAGGTTGCGCACTAGGGAATCCCTCAAGTCCGGCCTCGCCATGATAGATCAGCTCACCACCTACATGACCCAGGTCGGTACCGACAAGCAGAAGGCGCTGCTGGGGCCGCAAGATATTCTGCTGACCCCTGAATTTGGCAACATGGGCATCGCCGACTTTTCCCTGATGCCGGAAGGGATCAAGCAGGGGGAGGCGGTGGCCAACCGCGCCGCTACCCAGCTCGATGCGCTCTCCCTCTCGCCCAGGGAGTACGCCGTCTATCGCAACCAGAAGCTGAGCCGCCGTGCCGAGCGCAGCGGTCAGCCCGCCTACTACATCGACAAGGTGGAGATCCTCAACAAGTCACGCCTTTCCGACGAGACGGTGCGCGCCATGTTGAAGGTGAAACCCGACAAGATACAGACCAACGAAAGCCTGGAGGCGGGCATTCGCCGCCTCTACGCACTGGAGTCGTTTGACCGCATCACCTATGAGGTGGAAGAACGCGACGGAGAGAACGTGTTGGTGGTGGATGCCAGCGAGAAAAACTGGGGGCCGGGCTACCTCAACTTCCAGTTCGGCTTCTCCGACGACTTCGAGAGCAGCTCCAACTACAACGTCGGCATGTCCTACACACTCACCAACTTGAATGAGTGGGGCGCCGAGTGGCTGACTGAGGCCTCCCTGGGCACCGCCAAGCACCTCAAGACCGACTTCTATTCGCCGCTGGAGCCTTCCCAGACCTTCTACGGCGAGGCGAGCCTGGCCTATGACAAGACCCAGCGCCGGATTTTCATTCCTGAAGACCCGAACGGTGCTAATGATGTGAGCTATATCGACTCCGAATACAGCTTCACCAGCGCCGATCTGGCGGTTGGCTGGAACCGGCAGCCCTGGAGTCGCCTCTCGCTGGGGGTGGAAGGCAAGATGGGCAGTATCGATGTCAGGAACTTGAATGGGGTGAATTCGGATGCCATCTCCTGGGGCCCTTATGTCCGTTTCGAGCACGATACCCTCGACAGCCGCTACTTCCCCTATGAAGGGGTGTTCTGGGACATCAAGGGTGGCTATTCCCATGTCCGGCTGGATTATCACAGTGATGATGAAGAAAACGAGCGAAATGAGGGGGTCAATTATCACCTCTCTATGATCAAGCCCTGGTCCTGGGACAGACACAGCCTGAACCTGATACTGGAAGGGGGTGGCTCCACTTCGCAGGAAGAGTATCCGCTGTTCGTGCAGGATCTGGGCGGGCTGTTCCGTATGTCCGGTTTCCAGCGCTACCAGCTCAGCGGTCGCTACAGTCTGTTTGGCGGGCTGCGCTACATCTATCGGGTGGTCGACAACGACTTTGGTGCGCTGCGGGCGCCGCTCTATCTGGGGGGCTCCCTCGAGCAAGGAGGGGTGTGGGACAAGGGGGAAGACATCAGTATCGAGAGCTCCTTCACCGGAGGATCCGTCTACGTGGGGATAGAGAGCTTCCTCGGTCCCATCTTCCTCGGCTACGGCATGGCGGAGGGGGGCAACAACATGTTCTATCTGCAATTGGGCACCACATTCGAATAACGGCCAAATGATGCCTTTTTGTTAACTTATTTCTTGCCTGGCTTTTATGTGGCGGCAAAATGTGAGCAAGTTTAATTGGTTAGCCTGGCTTGTTGAATATCTGTACAGGGTTTGGATTTTAATTACTCGTTAAAACTTATATAGTGAGGGGCACCCTACGGGTGTCCCGCAAGGACGATCGCCGCGAGCCTGGGCGAACCCCAAAAAAAGACCAAAGAGGAATTAGTCGTGCTTGAAACATACCGTAAACACGTCGCAGAACGTGCCGCCGAGGGCGTGGTTGCCAAACCTCTGGATGCAGAGCAGGTCGCCGCCCTGGTTGAACTGATCAAGAACCCGCCCGCTGGCGAAGAAGACTTTCTGAAAGAGCTGTTATCCTCCCGAATTCCACCAGGTGTTGATGAAGCGGCTTATGTCAAAGCCGGTTTCCTCACCGCCATCGCCAAGGGCGAAGCCCACTCTCCCATCCTGACCGCCGCACAAGCCGTTGAGCTGCTGGGCACCATGCAGGGTGGTTACAACATTCAGCCGCTGATCGACCTGCTGGACCATGCCACCCTGGCGCCACTTGCCGCCAAGGGTCTGTCTCACACCCTGCTGATGTTTGACTCCTTCCACGATGTGGAAGAGAAGGCCAAGGCGGGCAATGCTCACGCCAAGCAGGTGATGCAATCCTGGGCCGATGCCGAGTGGTTCCTCTCTCGTCCCGAGCTGGCCGAGAAGATCACTGTGACCGTGTTCAAGGTGACCGGTGAAACCAACACCGATGACTTGTCACCTGCGCCGGACGCCTGGTCCCGTCCCGATATTCCGCTCCATGCCCTGGCCATGCTGAAAAATGCCCGTCCCGGCATCACTCCTGACAACGACGGCACCGTCGGCCCCATCAAGACCATAGATGCCCTGAAAGAGAAGGGTTTCCCGCTGGCGTATGTCGGCGACGTGGTCGGTACCGGCTCTTCCCGTAAATCTGCCACCAACTCTGTGCTCTGGTTCATGGGTGACGACATTCCGTTCGTGCCGAACAAGCGCGCCGGCGGTGTCTGCCTCGGCGGCAAGATTGCACCCATCTTCTTCAACACAATGGAAGATGCGGGCGCTCTGCCCATCGAAGTGGATGTCTCCAAGCTGGAGATGGGCGATGTCATCGACATCTATCCCTTTGCTGGCAAGATCTGCAAGCACGGCACCGATCAGGTGCTGGCCCAGTTTGAACTGAAAACCGACGTGCTGATCGACGAAGTCCGCGCCGGTGGCCGTATTCCGCTGATCATAGGTCGTGGCCTGACCGACAAGGCCCGCGAAGCCATG
Source organism: Aeromonas sp. D3 (assembly GCF_027705025.1). NCBI lineage: Bacteria > Pseudomonadati > Pseudomonadota > Gammaproteobacteria > Aeromonadales > Aeromonadaceae > Aeromonas > Aeromonas sp. D3. The sequence continues at coordinate 7,954 of NZ_JAPDBE010000001.1, forward strand.
GGTCTGCCGTTCTCCACCGTATTCCGTCGTCCTGTGCCTGTGGCCGATACCGGCAAGGGTTACACCCTGGCCCAGAAGATGGTGGGCAAGGCGTGTGGCGTGCAGGGCATTCGCCCGGGCACCTACTGCGAGCCCAGAATGACCACGGTCGGCTCCCAGGACACCACGGGCCCCATGACCCGCGATGAGCTCAAGGACCTGGCTTGCCTCGGCTTCTCCGCCGATCTGACCATGCAGTCCTTCTGCCACACAGCCGCCTATCCCAAGCCCATCGACGTGCAGACTCACCACACTCTGCCGGACTTCATCATGAATCGCGGTGGTGTGAGCTTGCGTCCGGGTGATGGCGTCATCCACTCCTGGTTGAACCGCATGTTGCTGCCGGATACCGTCGGTACCGGTGGTGACTCCCATACCCGGTTCCCCATCGGTATCTCCTTCCCGGCGGGCTCCGGTCTGGTGGCCTTTGCCGCCGCGACCGGCGTGATGCCGCTGGACATGCCGGAATCCGTGCTGGTGCGCTTCAAGGGCGAGTTGCAACCGGGCATCACCTTGCGTGACCTGGTTCATGCCATCCCTTATGCCGCCATCCAGAAAGGGCTGCTGACCGTCGAGAAAGCGGGCAAGAAGAACATCTTCTCCGGCCGTATCCTCGAGATTGAAGGTTTGCCGACCCTGAAGGTGGAGCAGGCGTTCGAGCTGGCTGACGCCAGCGCCGAGCGTTCCGCCGCCGGTTGCACCATCAAGCTGGATCAGGCGCCGATCACCGAGTACCTCAAGTCCAACATCGTCATGCTGAAATGGATGTTGTCCGAAGGTTACGGCGACCCGCGCACCATCACCCGCCGTATCCGGGGGATGGAGGAGTGGCTGGCTAACCCTGTGTTGATGGAAGCGGACAAGGATGCCGAGTACGCCGAAATCATCGAGATCGATCTGGCCACCATCAAGGAGCCCATCCTGTGTGCGCCGAACGATCCGGACGATGCCCGTTTGTTGAGCGACGTGGCTGGCAGCCAGATCGACGAAGTTTTCATCGGTTCCTGCATGACCAACATCGGCCACTTCCGTGCCGCCGGTAAATTGCTCGAGAAGTATCAGGGCGAACTGCCGACTCGCATGTGGATCGCACCGCCCACCAAGATGGACAAGGATCAGCTGACCGAAGAGGGCTACTACGGCATTTTCGGTCGCGTCGGTGCTCGCATCGAGATCCCGGGTTGTTCCCTCTGCATGGGCAACCAGGCGCGCGTGGCGGAAGGGGCTTCTGTGGTCTCTACCTCCACCCGTAACTTCCCGAACCGTCTGGGCAAGGGTGCCAACGTCTACCTGGCCTCTGCCGAGCTGGCTGCCGTTGCCGCCATCCTTGGCAAGATCCCGACCGTTGCCGAGTATCTGCAGTACGCCAAGACCCTGGATGCCACTGCGGCCGATACCTATCGCTACCTCAACTTCAACGAGATCGCCTCCTACACCAAGAAGGCCGATGCGGTGATCCTGCAGCAAGCGGTATAAGATTCCGGCATTCGCCGTCATCTGATGCAACAGAGCCCCGGCAGTGCCGGGGCTCTTTTTTTATTGGGTAACAGGGCTGCATACGATGCATACAGACACAAATATTTATTCAGGATAAGTGGTTCGGATGGCAAGCTGAGGTAAGCTGCACCCCTCCTTTTGTCCTGCATTGCCAGAGAGAAGAGAGGGAGATCCCCGCGGCAGTCACTGCGGGAAAACAGGGGGAAGGCCCGATCAGCGCAGACTGGTGGGGCTTGTCGTCATAACCACATTGCCGTTTGCCTGATGTTCACCTGATTCAGGCCGGCGGGCCGTTTCTTTGGATGAATCGGTTATGCATTTTTTTTATATCGATCTCTCCCGCCGCTGGCTTCGGCTCTGCTGCGCTTTCATGGTCTTCATCCTGCCGCTGCTGGTGGGGGGATGGATAACGCACAAAAACTACATGCAGGAGCTGGAATCCGGTTCCGCCGCCGCCGCCCACAAGGCGATGACGCTGATGGAAAATATGCTGGATCACGCCGAGCGGGCCAATCGTCAGGTGCTGCCGCTGGTGGGCGCCCCTTGTGACGAGATAGATTTTCAGCTGCGTGAGCAGGTCGCACTGGTGCCTTTTGTTCGCTCGGTCAACCTGGTCAAGGAGGGGATGCTGTACTGCACCTCCCTGTTTGGCTCTGTGCGTGAGGTCGATGATGCCAGCCCCTATATAGCGCGCAAGTTGCTGCTGATGCGTGGCAATCAGGTGCGGGCCAATCATCCCTTGCTGATAGTGCGCAGTGAGCAGGGAAGAACTGCAGCCTTGAGCGCCATCGATGGGGAATACCTTAGCGTCATGCTGACCCTGAGCCATCACGCCGGCAATCTCTTCATGCGGGTGGGCAGCACCTGGTTTGATGAAGCAGGCCACTATCTGGACAAGGCCCCCGACCTGCATGCTCTGGCCAGAACCGAGCTGACTTCACCACATTACCCCTTCTCCATTCATGCCGGTTACGTGACCCTGGCTTACTGGCATTCGCTGTGGGATCACAAGTCTCTGATCCTCTCTCTGCTGTGCGGTCTCTCATTAGCCTTTGCACTGCTGGTATGGTGGCTGCTGGGCCGCCCGGGTTCCCCGGTCGGCGAGTTGCGCAGAGCGTTGCGGGCCAAGGAGTTCGAACCCTATCTGCAACCTCTGGTCACCACGAGTGACACCAGGTTGATGGGGGTGGAAGTGCTGATGCGCTGGCAGCATCCCAATTCAGGTCTTATCCGTCCCGACCTCTTTATTCCCCAGGCGGAGGAGTCCGGGCTGATAGTGCCCATGACGACCCTGATCATGAAGAAGGTGGCACAGGTGTTGAGCCGAGAGCAGGCACGCCTGCCCGATGGCTTTCACATCAGTTTCAATATCAGCGCGGCCCACTGTCGCGACCTGGCTTTGCTGCAGGAGTGCCGCACTTTTCTGGCGCAGTTTGCCCCCGGCAAGATAGTGCTGGTGCTGGAGCTGACCGAACGTGAGCTGCTGGTAGTGGATCCGAATACCCTCTCCCTGTTCCGGCAACTGGATCAGATGGGGGTCAAGCTGGCCATCGATGACTTCGGAACGGGTCACTCCAGCCTCTTCTATTTGCAGCAGTTCCACGTGGATTATCTGAAGATCGACCAATCCTTTATCGGCCGTATCGGTACAGAGTCGCTCTCCGAGCACATAGTGGCGAATGTCATCGACCTGGGCGCCAGACTGGGCTTGTTACTGATAGCAGAAGGGGTCGAGAGCGAATTGCAGGCCGCCTATCTGAGAGCCAAGGGCGTCGACTACCTGCAAGGCTACCTGTTTGGTCGCCCCATGCCGTTGCGTCAATTCTGCGAGGAGCGGCTACCGGGAGAGGCGAAGGCCCGGTTGCCAGAATCTGTACGGGGTATATCGAACGCGATCTGACTATGGGCCTCTTCACTGAGGCAGGGATGGCAGCCACTGTGCCACTGGATTGACCGGGTGTTTGGCGGCTTGCTGGTGGGGTTCGGCATGCTGCTGGCACTGACCCAGCAATCGCGCTGAGGGAGTGGGGGAGTTATCCCCCTTATCCACCCCCGACTGTAGGGGCTTGTTTTTCATGCCTTGTGGTCCGCTTTTCGGTAGAATTGCCGCTCATTTAGAAGTCAGATGAGGCGCGGTATGACGGTCAAGTTCCAGGCATTTCACAGCATCAAGGCGATCAACAATCGGGAGGTGCTGTTCAACTGGTCCAGGACCAACCCCCTCGGCGCCCTGGATCAGGTGTGGCGCCCGAAGAACCGCGACGAGCTGCAGGCGCTGCTGCGTGAATACCCGGAGCGCAAGCTGCGGCTGATCGGCTCAGGCCTCTCCTTCGAGCCCATTCACAGCGTCTATGCCGAGGGCAGTCAGGCGCTGCTGGTGGACTTGTACCACCTTCGCGGCCAGCTGGCGAAAACCGCCGATACCGTCACCTATCAGGCGGGCACGCCACTCGATACCATCTACGCCGATCTCATCGCCATGGAGCGGATGCTGCCCGCATCCCCCGGTGTCATTGGCATCCAGACCCTGGGCGGCGCCCTCAGCACCGGCACTCACGGTCAGGGGCTGCACCAGTCTGCCCTGTGCGATGCAGTGGAAGCGATGACTGTGATGCTGGCCAGTGGCGAGATTATCAGGGTCGATCGCACCGATCCGCGCTTCGGTGCCTTCGTGATGGGGATGGGCATGCTCGGCATATTGCTCGACGTGCGCCTTCGCACCGTACCGAACCGCATCATGCGTTGCACCAAGTTCACCACCGACTATCCCTTCCTGCTGGCGCACAACGAGCGGCTCAATCGCGAGCACGGTTTCGTGAAGAGCTGGTGGTTCGCTTGGACCGGCGAGAGCCACATCTGGCTGGTGGATCCCGCTTCCGAGGAAGAGGTGGCCCGTTACCGCGCCGCCGGCAGCGAGCCGCTGCTGCTGGAGGGCGATATCGACGCCCGCATGAATGCCACCATAGATGCCACCTTGCAGAAGATGGCGAAAGACACCAAGGATGAGGCGTTGGCGGGGGAGCACTTCGAGACGGTGCGCCGCTTCAAGGACGCTTCCGATCTGGTGGGCAACGTCTACCAGATCCTCTGCAAGGGGATACCCGCACCCCAGATCAACTGCGAGGTGGCGGTGCCACTGCACCGCATGAACGAGGCGCTGGAGACCCTGCAGGCATGGCAGCAGGCCAACCCGGGCGTATTGCACTACCCCTTTATCCTGCGTTGTACCGGTCCCTCCGAGGCCTGGCTCAGCGCCGCCTACGATAAATCGGTCTGCTGGGTCGGTTTCCTGGTCTATCTGGCGGCGGATGGCACCTTCGTCAACGGCTCCATGGAGCAGATGCGGGAGTTGCAGCAACTGCTGGTGCCGCTCGGCGGCATTCCCCACTTCGGTAAGCATCTGGCGATGGATCTCTACGACTTCCCGGCCCTGCTGCCGCGCTGGAACGACTTCCTGGCCCTCAAGGGCGAGCTCGACCCTCATGGCCGTTTTGAAAACCGCTGGCTTAGCGACCTGTTTGCCAACCGGTAAGGACCCGACATGACCGATATGCAAGACACTCGTATCCCTGTGACCCTGCTGACCGGCTTTCTCGGCAGCGGCAAGACCACCTTGCTCAACCACTGGGTCAAGCAGCCCGAGCTTGGCGAGTGCGCCGTGCTCATCAACGAATTCGGCTCTGTCGGGCTGGATCACCATCTGGTGCAGCAGGTGGACGAGCAGGTGGTGCTGCTCGATTCCGGCTGCATCTGCTGCTCGGTGCAGGGCTCCCTGGTGGAGGCGCTGCAGGGGTTGTTCATGCGCGCCATCCAGCGCAAGATCAAGCCGTTCAAAAGGCTCATCATAGAAACAACCGGTCTGGCCGATCCGGCGCCCGTGCTGTTTACCCTGCGCGAAGAGGGCTTTATCGCCCAGCGCTACCGCTTCGATGGCACAGTGACAGTGGTGGATGCTGGCCATATCGAACAGCAGCTGGCGGCTCAGTATGAAGCGGTGAAGCAGGTGGCATTGGCGGATCTGCTGGTGGTGAGCAAGGGGGATCTGGTGGATGGCGATCAGCTGGCGCGCGTCGAGGCCCATCTGGCCGCCCTCAACCCGGCGGCCCCCATTGAGCGGGTCACCAACGGCGAGCTGTCGCCTGCGGTGTTGGAGAAGCTGGGCGCCTACGACGAGGCTGCGGGGCGCGATGTGCGCCAACTGCTGGCCTGGCTGCGCACCGAATCCCCCAAGCAGGGGCTGGCCTCGCCGATGCAGCCGAAGATGAAGCCGTTCGCCGCCAAGGTGGGCACGGCCGCGCCGACCCACTTCGAGCACGGCAACATAGAGAGCTTCTCCCTGCGTATCGGCGAGCCGCTCAAGCCCTCCCGCCTGCTGGCCGCCATCGATGCGGTGCAGGTCCAATATGGCGATGCTCTGCTGCGGCTCAAGGGGATATTGCAGTTGGAGGGAGAGAGCCAGCCCGTGGTGATCCACGGCGTACACGGCCAGCTCTATCCGCTGCAGGCATTGGGAGATTGGCCGGAGGGCAAAGCCCAGTCCCGGCTGGTGTTTATCGTGAAAAGTCAGGACAAGGCGGGGATAGAGCGGTTGTTCCTGGATACGCTCAAGGCCCCCGAGCCCAGTCTGGAAGAGCAGCTCAGAGCCATGCTCGGCCAGCCGGATGCCTGACAGGCTGATATGACCCGCTTTCGTGCGGGTCTTTTTTTATCTGAAGAGGAGGTGGCTGCTCATGCCCGATAGCACACACATGGTTACGCCTGCCCAACGCAAGTGGCTGCCGCCGCTGGCGGCGGTCGGCTTCTTCATGCAAACCCTGGATGGCACCATCCTCAATACGGCCCTGCCCAGCATGGCCGAAACCCTGGGGGAGAGCCCGCTGCAGATGCAGTCGGTGATCATCGCCTACATGCTGACGGTGGCACTGCTCATTCCCGCCTCTGGCTGGTTGGCTGACAGGTTTGGCACTCGCCGTATCTATCTGGTGGCTATCCTGCTGTTTACCCTGGGGTCTCTGGCCTGCGCCGCTGCCAATACGCTGCCCATGCTGGTGGCCGCACGGGTGTTGCAGGGCATAGGCGGCGCCCTGCTGATGCCGGTGGGGCGCCTCGCCGTGCTGAGGGTCTACAGCAAACATGAGTTGCTGCGGGTGATGTCGTTTGTCACCATCCCCGGGCTGGTGGGGCCGCTGATAGGCCCCGCGCTGGGGGGCTGGCTGGTGGAAGTGGCGAGCTGGCACTGGGTGTTTCTCATCAACCTGCCGGTGGGGATACTCGGCTTTATCGCCAGCTGGCACTTCATGCCCGACCTGCGTCAAGGCACGGCCAAGTTCGACTGGCAGGGCTTCGTGCTGTTCAGCGCCGGCATGGTGTTGGTGTCGGTGGGTTTGCAGGGGCTGGGGGAGCACAGCATCTCCACCGGTTGGGCGCTGTTTGCGCTGCTGTCCGGCCTGGCCGCCATGGCGAGCTACTGGCTCTATGCCGCCAATGCCGAGCAACCGCTGTTCAGTCTCGCGCTGTTCAAGACATCCACCTTCGCCATCGGTGTCTGGGGCAACCTGTTTGCCCGCCTCGGCAGTGGCGCCATGCCCTTCCTCACGCCGCTCTTTCTGCAACTGGGGCTGGGGTTCTCGCCGAGCAAGGCGGGGATGACCATGATCCCCACTGTGCTCGGCGCCATGCTGACCAAGACGCTGGTGAACAAGCTGATTCCACGCATCGGTTATCGCCGCATCCTGATCGGCAACACACTGGCGCTGGGTGCCATGATCGCCAGTTTTGCCCTCATCGATAACCAGCTTCCCTATGGGGTGCTGCTGGGCTGGCTGATGGTGTTTGGCGCCATCAACTCATTGCAGTTTTCCGCCATGAATACCCTGACCCTGCAGGATTTGAGTCCGGAGCACGCCAGCAGCGGCAATGGACTGCTGTCTGTGGTGATGCAGCTCTCCATGAGCTTGGGGGTCGCCATCGCCGCCAGCCTGCTGGGGCTCTTCTCCGCCGGTTCGTCAGCCTCGGGTGGGCAGTGGCTGGCCGGTTTCCACCTCACCTATCTGTGCATCGGTCTCATGTCCATGCTGGCGGCGCTCATCTTTGCCCAACTGGCAAGCGACAAGGCGTGATCAGGTCGCTGTCGTCAGCAATCAGGCTTGAATCGTGGTGAGATAGCTGACCTGGCAGGGTAACTGGGCCAGTACTCGGGGCAGATGCTCGGTCGCCAGGATAAAGGTCTGCTCCGGGTGGCCCGGCGTCCAGGTGAAGGCATCATGGGCCAGCAGGGCAGAGTCCACCAGCAAGGGAATATCAGCCCTCGGCAGGAAGGGGCAGACGGCTCCCGGCAGGCAGCCAATCTCTGCCTGCATCTCCTCGGCGGTGCAGATAGACGGCTTGGCACCGAGCGCGGCCTTGACCGCCTTGTTGTCGAGTCGCCCCCCTTGATGGGTCAGCAGCAGGGCGAAGCGGCCATCCTTGAATTTGAGAAACAGCGTCTTGCTGAACACCGCCTGCCAGCCAAAGCGGGCCCTGACTCTTTCGTCGGTGGCGTAGTCGAGGATAGGTTCGTGCTGATAGCGCTGGTGAGGCAATGGGGCCAGTAGCTGGCAGTTGAAGTCGTGAATGGTATCGAGCGGCATGGGGGTCTCCTGTGGCGAGCCCTATCCTGCCAGCCATGGCGGGCCGGGCCCAATCACACTTTCTTATGGCGGATAAGCCGCCTTGCAAGATGCAACAAGGGCACCCTAGGGTGCCCTTGTTGATTCAGTGATGCTGCAGCTCGCGCGCTTCCCAGTGAAAGGGAATGGGGCTGAGTCGCTGGGAGGCCTTGTCGTAACCTTGCCACAGTTCGTCCAGCGTGCGGCCATCGACCGGGTGGCGCATGCTCGGTGCCAGCTCGGCTAGCGGCCAGAGGACGAAGGCATTGGTGAGGATTTCGCCACGGGGTAGCGCGACCGGTACATCGCAGACCAGATCGCCATAGAGCAGCAGATCCAGATCCAGGGTGCGCGGAGCAAACTTCTTGGCATCCGGCTCGCGGCCGTGGGCAAACTCCATGGCACGCAGCCGTTGGCACAGGGTGGCCAGCGGCAGATCTGTGTCGGCACCGACTACCAGGTTGTAGAAGGGGCGACCGGCAAAGCCAACCGCCTCGCTCTCGAATACCCGGGAGACGGTGAGCTCGCCAAATTCGGCATGCAGAGCATCGAGACCGGCGCGGATATGGTGCTCCCGCTCGATATTGGAACCCAAGCTGATGTAGATACGGGTCATGCAGTGCTCCCTGTTATCTGGTTGGAGCCCGGGCTGATATAGATGGTGGTCATCAGCAGGCGCTCGCAGCCGGAGTGCGATGGCGCAGTATCTCTACCCCGACGCCAGCCGCATTGGGGACAGCACCCGGTTTGGTCAGGGTGACCTTGACCCATTGCACCCGCTCGTCGGCCAGTACCAGCATGGCAACCTGCTCGGCCATGGTTTCGACCAGCTCCACCACCTTGCTGGAGGCGTGATCACAGATCTTGCGAGAGAGGGTGGCGTAATCCAGTGCCAGATTGATATCGTCGGTTGCAGCGGCGGGACGGTTGTCAAACCCCATTTCGAGGTCGAAACAGAGCTTCTGGCGAATGCCCTTCTCCCACTCATATACACCGATGGTGGCCAAAACCTCGAGTCCGCGAATAAACACCTTGTCCATGACAGTACTTCTTCTTTACTCTTGATGGGCTGTGATGACAGCGCAGGGATGCAGGCTCGGCAAGCAGTTTGCCGCGCGGTCGGTTTGGGCGACACGCCTTTGGGCAACCCCGAGCCAGAGAATGTGGCCCGCATCATACCCCATTCATATCGTGGTAAAAACGACCAAGATGACGGCCCTGACGATTTTGATGATTATTCTGGCCTACCTGGGCGGCTCGCTGTCCAGTGCCGTGCTGGTTTCCCGCATCACGGGTCTGCCGGATCCACGGGATCATGGCTCCCATAATCCGGGGGCGACCAATGTGTTGCGCCTCGGTGGTCGAGTGGCTGCGCTGGTGGTCTTGCTGCTCGATGTGCTCAAGGGCACGGCGCCTGTCTATCTTGCCTGGTATCTGCAAATCAAGCCCGTCTACCTCGGCTTTATCGGGGTTGCTGCCTGTCTGGGTCACATGTACCCCATCTTCTTCCACTTTCGGGGTGGCAAGGGGGTGGCGACGGCACTCGGTACCATGATGCCCATTGGCTTCACCATGGGGGGAGCCGTCATCGGCACCTGGCTGCTGGTATTGCTGGTGAGCGGCTACTCCTCGCTGGCCTCCATCATTACCGTGTTGCTTAGCCCACTCTTTACCTATCTGATCAAGCCGGAATACACACTGCCGGTTTCCCTGCTCTCCTGCCTCATCCTTGTCCGCCATCACGAGAACATAGCCCGCCTGTTGAAGGGGGAAGAACCCAGAGTCTGGGGCCGCCAGGCACAGCGCCGACAGGAAGAAGTAGGGGAAATGGATGATGTTGCGCAAAAAAGAGACGAACGAGACAAAAAGTGAAATTTCCCGTTGACCACCTGCCTTAAAATCCGTTTAATAGCGCCCACGCCCAGATAGCTCAGTCGGTAGAGCAGGGGATTGAAAATCCCCGTGTCGGCGGTTCGATTCCGTCTCTGGGCACCAAATTTGGTGCCATGAAGTAAAAAATTAGTTCATGCACAGTGGTTTAAGTGTGCCGGCTTAGCTCAGTAGGCAGAGCAACTGACTTGTAATCAGTAGGTCACCAGTTCGATTCCGGTAGCCGGCACCATTTATATATTGCCCAGATAGCTCAGTCGGTAGAGCAGGGGATTGAAAATCCCCGTGTCGGCGGTTCGATTCCGTCTCTGGGCACCAAGTACAATTCCTCCTTAGTTCAGTCGGTAGAACGGCGGACTGTTAATCCGTATGTCGCTGGTTCAAGTCCAGCAGGAGGAGCCAACACAAAAGCCCAGCAGCAATGCTGGGCTTTTTCTTTGCCTGTTTTTCACGGCTGACCAGATTCGCATGAGAGGTTCGGTTGTTGTTTGTCGATGGAGATGATGGCCTGCCGGTGATCGTTGAGTCTATTAAATCCCTCCTCCCTGCTGTTGTTTCACCTGTGGATCAGTCCTACGTCACCTTGCCGGCGTGATGCCCTGCATCTTCAGCCAGAATGCCTCCTGACAGGGATTGTGGAACAGCTTGCGTGGCGGCGTGATGGGCATGTTGCTGGTGACAACTCGATAGCTTATCCAGCATTCGGCGCACAGCTGTTCTGAGGGGACCTGGTCCTGCTCTATCTGATGACAGATGACTACCCCATTGGCGAACCAATAGGTGGTTTGCTGGTGCTGGATCAGGGTGCCACTCTCGTCATTCTCGCTATAGTGCTCACTCTGCTGATGAGTGATTGTTGCTGGCCCAGGTTGCCGATGGATGGCCTTGATATAGGTAATAAGCTGATTCATTGCTTTTCTTGCTTGTGACAGGAGTGGTGGCGTGGGAACGCAGGTCGCAGATGCCGCGAGCTTAGCGCTCGGCGCCGCTGGCGGCAATCCCGACCGGGCGGCAGGGTGGCAGGCATGAAGGAGTAAGGTGATGGGGATCCCCAGTAACAAGGCCGAGCTGCTGCTCGCCATCGACACGAATTTTGGCAAGTTGCTCAAGGCCTTGCAGGCGGTACCCGAGAACCGGGTGCAGGAGCTGGTGATGGAGGGGCACAGCAAGGGCACTCGCATGAGCGTGGCCAACCTAGTGGCCTACCTCATCGGCTGGAATGAGCTGGTGATCAAGTGGATAGAGCGGGATACGGCGGGCTTGCCGGTAGATTTCCCCGAGACGGGCTTTAAGTGGAACGAGCTGGGCAGGCTGGCCCAAAAGTTCTATCGGGATTATGAGGGGCTGGCCTATCCGGCACTGCTGGCCCGACTGATGGCGGCCAGGGCCCGCATCGTCGAGCTGATCGTGATGCGCAGTGACGATGAGCTGTATGGTCGCCCCTGGTATGAGCAGTGGACCCTGGGGCGGATGATCCAGTTCAATACCGCCTCTTCCTACCACAATGCCAATGGGCGATTGCGCAAGTGGTTGAAGGGGAACTGTATTCGGGTATGAATGTTCCCGGTGTTGCCGATGGCGATGCTGGCTGAGGCGGCCCGTATTCTTTCGCTGACTTGCCCCGGTTGTTATACTCCCGCCCCTCAATTTTCCCGGGTGCCGGGTTTATCTTCCCCCCTGGCGTGAGGCGGCTTGCCATGCTGCCTTGTCTGGCAAACGGGTGTTTCCTCCTGAGTTCAGTCGCCAGTTCGGCGGGCTGTTCATCCGGATATCACCGGAGCCCTTGTTGCGAGACGAGGGCTCCGGTGTCACGAGTTCAATAACAAAAACAACGATTCACACAGAGACAGTCATCAGGATTGGTATGGAAAATCAAGCAGTTAAAGATTCACATGCAGCACAAAACTCCCTTCGCCGCTGGCTGGAGCCGGTACTGGTACTGGCCATTCTGGGCAGCCTGTTCGGTTACCTCGGCAGCCTGATGGGGCTCTCCGCCCTGGTCAACACCCTGTTCAATACGGCCCATCAGCTGCTGCTCAATACTGTGCTCTTCATCATGGGGATTACAGTGCTATCCGGGGCGCTGAGCCAGCTGCTCAGCGAGTTCGGAGTGATCCGCCTGCTGGAGGTGCTGCTGGCGCCACTGATGAAGCCCATCTTCCGTCTGCCGGGCCGCACCGCCCTGGCGGCTCTGATGACGTTCTTTTCCGACAACCCGGCGGTGATCAGCCTCGCCAAAGACAGTCGCTTTCGCAAGGGCTTCACCCCCTGGCAACTGGTGTCTCTGACCAACTTCGGGACGGCTTTTGGCATGGGGCTGATCGTGGTGACCTTCATGGCCACCCTGCAACTGCCAAGCGGTGAATCCACTGCCAGTGCGGCTTTGATAGGTCTGCTCGGCGCCCTCATCGGCTCAGTGGTCTCGACCCGGCTGATGCAGCGCATGATCAGGCCGCTGGTGGGGGAGACCCTGATTGATGACGAAGTGGTGAGCGTGGGCGCCAAGCCCGGGCTGAGTCAGGAAGCGGCTCCCACTTGGCTCCGGGTGCTCAATGCCCTGCTCGATGGTGGCAAGTCCGGGGTGGAGCTCGGCATGGCGGTGATCCCGGGTGTGCTCATCATCAGTACCTTCGTCATGTTGCTGACCTTTGGTCCTGGCGACAAGGGCTATACCGGTGAGGCCTTCCAGGGGGTGGCACTGCTGCCCGTGCTGGCGGCCAAGGTGGGCTGGTTGTTCGAGATGCTGTTCGGTTTTACCCATGCCGAGCTGGTGGCTTTCCCCGTAACTTCACTGGGAGCGGTCGGGGCCGCCATGTCGCTGGTGCCTCCTTTCATCGGCAAGGGTTGGATCACCGGCAACGAGGTGGCGGTATTCACCGCCATGGGCATGTGCTGGAGCGGTTTTCTGAGTACTCACACCGCCATGCTGGATGCGCTCGGTTATCGCCATCTCACCTCCCGCGCCATAGTGGCTCATACCATCGGCGGTCTCTGCGCCGGTGTGGCGGCCCATCAGCTCTACCTGCTGCTGGGCTGAGTTAGGTTCAGATAACAAAAGAGGCCCTTCGGGGCCTCTTTGCATTGCTCGTTGCGATCACGCGGACAGCATCGAGACGGCCAGCCCGGCGTTGTGCTCACTCGACATGGCCAATGACGGTTTGTTCTATCACGGCTCCGGGCATCATCTGTTGTATGCCTTCAATCAGCTTGTTCCCGGCTGCTTGCAAAGCTTCCAGGGGCATTTCGGGCAAGCTCTCCAGAATGAACCACATCATGCTCGATTCCACACTGAGCCTGGTCCTGACTCCCTGTCTCCAGTTCCAGCGTCGGCACGTCACCCCCTTGTCATCCCGCCATACCACTTCACCGGGTTCTGGAGATTCATGAGCCACTTCGCCGCCCTTCATTGTGTCGAATAGCTCGCTGCCATCGGCAACTACCAACCTTGGCGTCCCTTCATAGGTAGTCAGGTTTTCGCCCCCGACCGGTATGGCGTACTCAATGCTGATGGCGTTATAGAGGTCAACGACAGGATCGATACTCGGCAGGCTGCCATCACGAGCAACCCGTTTTCTCAGGGCTTCGGCGGAGCAGGGAGTGCGCTGTGGTTTGGCGCCAAACTTTCTAAAGAGGTCCGCCCAGGCAGAGAGGTGTGCATCGGCCCAGGGTGCATCTTCTCTGGCCATGGCAAGGGAGGCTTGTTCCAGAGCCCGCGTCCCCACTGTGGGGTCTGCAATGGCAGCCGCCTGGACAGTGATACTCAAGGCCCGGAATCCGGGAGCCATATCGGTCACTTCAGGGGTGATTAACGGCTTGAACAAGGGCATAGCGACTCCAGGAGATTCATTGATAGAGACGACATTTGATGTCTCGATAGCGCATGGCATCAGCCACATCAAACTCAATTTGAGAGTCATCTTGCTTGGGTGATGGCAATAAGAAAATTTACGAAATCTTAAGGCCAATAAGGATTTGGAATGACAAGCAGCCCGTCAGTGAACGATTGGCATGGGATCTTGATCCAGAAGGAAGCTCTGTCTTTTCGTTGATCTCTCGCGAAATGGGATGAGCCGCTCAGGAGCGCTATCTCTGATGCTGCTGAACAACATCAACAACAAGGGCGCCGAGGCGCCCGTTTGCTTGAGTGTCAGACTGACGACATTACAGATTGCCCGGTTTGGGAATGGGGATGCCGAGCAGCAAGTTATCCATCATGCCGACCATGCGGCCCAGCTCGGGTTTGGTGATGGTGTCATTGGCCCCCAGCTGCAATGCCTTCTGGCGGTTGTCATCACTCATCAGCGACGAGAACATTATGATGGGGGTGGTCTTGAAGGCGGGGGTGTCCCGCAGCCGTTTGAGCAGATGCATGCCATCCATTCGGGGCATCTCGACGTCTGTGATGATGCCGCTGACAAACTCGGACACTGGTATCTTCTCCTCCTGTGACAGGCGGTCAAACTCCGTCAGCATCTCCAGCCCTTCTCCCCCGTCCTTGGCCGTCACCACGTTGTAGCCAGCGGTGCGCAGCGTTGTCTCTATCATCTTGCGGATGAAGGCCGAGTCGTCGACCACCAGAATGCTCTTGGCCTGGCGCAGTGCCATCATGCGATCGTCGATGATGACCTTGCGATCCTGGGTCACATCGTATTTCTCCATGCTGAGCTCTGGGTTGATGTCGGCGATGATCTTCTCGAAATCGAGGATCATGATGAGGTTGCCATCGCGCCTGACCACGGCGACCACGCAGTCATTCTCGCCTGCTTCCAGAAACTGGCTGGGGGATTCCACATCCTCCCAGGAGACTCTATGGATCCTGCTGACACTGTCTATGAGAAAACCGTTCGCCATCTTGTTGAAGTCGGTGACGATAACCACTTTGTTGCTGTTGTCCGGGTTGGTGCGGATCCCGAGCCAGCCCGCCAGATCCACCAAGGGGATCAGCCGTTCACGCAGCGAGAAAACCCCGACCATGTGGCGCTGGGCATTGGGGTAGTCGGTAGTTTCCGGTACCCGAATCACCTCGCGCACCTTGGCGACGTTGATACCGTAATAGGCAATCTTCTCCCTGCCATCGGGCAGATGCTTCTTGAGATGAAACTCGATGATTTCGAGCTCGTTGGTCCCGCTCTCGGTCAGGATGGATTTACGCTCTTCCCCGTTTTTGGACATCATGGCGACTCTCGTGCTTCTGGTTGCGCTGGCAGCACCGGCTGCGGTTTTCCCTCAGTATAGGAATGGATCCGTCCACACCGGAGAGATCCACACAACATAACCCTCATAACTGCTTGATCCCGCAAGTAGGAAGGCACGTAACAGCTTAACAGGGAAACAAAGATGCGATGGAGAAGACCATCACACTCACCACAAACAGGAGCGGAACATGGCAGAGGCTGTGGTTGTGATAGGGGCAGGGGGCGGAATCGGGCAGGCACTGGTGGCGCACTGGCTGGCGGCAGGAGCCAACCCAGTCATTGCGGTCAGCCGGCAGCAAGCCCCCGCCGGGTTTGATGATCCCCGATTGCATTGGCTGCCCTGCGATTACAGCGACCAGCAGATGAGCCACTGCGTCAGCCATATTGCCGGAGTGGCACTTGGTTTGCGCTATCTGGTGATCTGCAATGGCGTTTTGCATCAGGGGGAGATCAAGCCGGAAAAACGGCTGGAAGCGCTCAATGTCGAGGCCATGACCCGCCTCTACCAGACCAATGCCTTGCTGCCGCTGCGCTGGATCAACCAGCTGCTCCCGCTGTTTGGCACTTCACCCTGCACCCTGGCGGTACTCAGTGCCAGGGTCGGCAGCATTGGCGACAACCGCGCTGGGGGTTGGTATGGCTATCGTGCTGCCAAGGCCGCTCTCAATATGTTGCTCAAGTGCGCGTCCATCGAACTCGCCCGGCGTGCCCCGGGCGTCAAGCTGCTGGCGTTTCATCCGGGCACTGTGGATACCCAGCTCTCGCGTCCGTTTCACGCCAATGTGCCGGCCGGCAGCTTGCAGACGCCAGAGCAGGTAGCTCACCATCTGGTGAGTTTGATGGATCGGCTGATGCCCGACGGCGAACTCAGCTATCTCGACTGGCAGGGCAAGACTATCGAGTGGTAGGGGCATCCAGCATGCGAGCCAGCAGGGTCCGCAGCGCCTTGATGATGGCCGGCTTGCCCGCCAGTTGCAGCCTGGCAGCCAGTCGACCCCAGTCCGCGTATTGCCAGATGGTGGCGATCAGCAGCTGGCGCTCGCTTGGCATCAGGGAGGCCAGTCGCGGCAGATTGCCTGTCAGCCAGCACTGTAGAGTGGATTGGCACAGCTCGAACGGCTTGTGGTGATGGGCGAAGCAATCAAGCTCATCCCGTTCAAACTCATCCAGCTCAGGCACGGCCAGCTCTTGTTCCTTCACACATTGCCACACCAGTTCGGGATCCAGCTCTTTCAACTCCCCGGCCAGCAGGGTAGATAGCTGTTTTACGAAGCGCTGGCGCCACAGGTCCAGCTCGGCTTGCCACTCGGGTTTCAACGCTTTGAGCAGCAGGGCGGCATGGCTGCCGCTGGCGGCATCCCGCTGCAAACCGATGCGCAGTGTCACCAGCCCGGCCTTGCGCCAGAAGGGCAACAAGTCGGCGCTGGCCGAGAAAGCGGAGCCGAGATAATCAAGCCCTTCCTCCCGGTAGTAGTCCTCCAGCTGGCCGAGCAGTCGTGAGCCGAGCCCGTGGCGATGCAGCGCCGGGTGGATGGCGATGCGCATCACCCGGGCGTAGCTGCGTCCCCCGGCTGTCTTGAAACCTGCGTGGGCAAGCAGGGACTGGGGCAGCAGATGGCCACGCGGGCGCCGTCGGCCCGCCCAGATAGCCTCGGCGAGTTCGGGGGCGATATTGCCCTCCCGCACTACCAGCGCGACCCCCAGCAGGCTCTGCGCCTGTTCCAGTAGGTGGATGTCGAGATCCGGACTCTCCAGCAGAGATCTCAGGTCGCTCGGCGTGGTCTGGTAGTGGGCCAGCACCAGCAGGCCGAATACTTGATTCAGCAGTGCCTCATCGGTGGCCAGCGTCCCTTGCCCGATCAGCCGCCAGCTCGGGTTGGTCGGCGGTTGAGGAGCATCTACCTCGGTATTGAGGCCAAGGAGGCGAAACACCAGCGGTTCCAGCGGGTCGCGAGTGCTCCAGCGCATGGGCTCGGCCAGGTGGATCTCCTGCCAATCCGGCGTCTGGCGGTCAAGCACTCGCTTGAAACGCAGGTGAAAGCCGCGTCCCGTCCCCTCGTAGCCGTGTTCCGTGGTGGCGAAGACGATACGACTGTGGCGGGCCAGCATGGCCTCCAGCAGCGGCGTAGGGATGGCGGCGGCTTCATCCACCAGCAACAGATCGGGCTGCAGCGCCTCATGTACCAGTCGATCCGGTGAACAGAACTCGAGGCCCACAAGCTGCTCTTGGGTGGTATCGAGCGCCCGGGCGGCGTGGGCGAACAGGGTGGCGACAGTGGCCTGAGAGGGTGCCGTCACCACTATCTTCAGGTCGGGTTGCTGGCGCAGCAGCCCGGCGGCGGCGAGGCCCAGCAGGCTGCTCTTGCCGCGTCCCCGATCGGCGCTCAGCACCAGGGGGCGGCGGCGATGGCCGTGCAGCACCCTGTGGATGGCGGGCAGAGCAAGAGCCTGATCGTCACTCAATGGCCGTTCGGCGCCTATCGGTTGCCAGGGCTGTGGGCTGGTGGGCGGGAGCAGGGAGAGCGCAGGATCGCCTGTCAGCAGCCGCACCAGCCGGGCGATAAAGCCGTGACCCGCCCGGCTTGCCTCCTCCGGCTGGGCCACCAATCTGATCCGGTCGGGATCCGGCCATGCTGGCCACAGCTCTCTGGGCGGTGTCAGCAGCAGCAGCATGCCGCCCGCCCGCAGTGTGCCCGCCAGGGCGCCGAAGGCGTCGGGATGAAAGCCGCTGAAAGCGTTGAAGACCAGCGTGTCGCACTCCTGACCCAGCCGTTGCAGCGCCTTGGCGGAGGGAACAGGCCCGTGGTGGGCGGGGCCTTCCCCCAGCCAGAAGATGGCACCGTCCAGCAGCGGCTCGGCACGGACGATGCAATCAACCTCATCCCCTTCCAGCCAGATCAGTCGCCGCTCGCCAGCATGGGCGAGGGTCTGGCGCAGGGCTTTCACCTCGGCAAGGCTCATGAGGCTGAACTGTCGCCCGCTTTGACGCGAGGTTCAAACATGCGATCCCCTGTCTGGTCGATAAAGGTATGGGCCTTTTGCACCATGAAACGTTCAGCATCGGCTGGGTTGGCAAACAGATCGGATCGGATAAATCGATGGGTTTGCAGCACACCATCCAACTCCTTGGTGATGCGGCCCGCCAACCGGTACTGACCCCCTTCCGCCATGGGCTCTGGATAGATGAGATAACCGGCGTATTCGGTGGGAGTGACGTCGACGGCTTGGGTTGGTTGGCCCCCGAACAGCGCTGTGAACAGTTTCTTGAGCATGATGTTTTCCTCTGTGACAGAGGCATTGTCCCCAAGGGGCTGATGGCTGGCAAGCGGGGGATCTTATTACTAATTGTTATTTGCACTACGAACCATTCTCATTTAGATTTCATGGCATTCCAGCATGAGGTAAACACTATGTACGTCTGTTTGTGCCGTGGCATCACAGATACCCAGATCCGCAAGGCGGTACAGGCAGGCAAGAGCGAGTTTCGTCAACTCAAACAGTCGCTGGAGGTAGGTGCCCAGTGTGGCAAGTGCGTGCGCATGACCATGGAGATCATCGCCGCCGAACTCGACAAGGCAGAGCTGGAAACGGCCCCGCTCTACTACGAAGTGGCCTGACCAAGACCCTGGCGTTTTCCAACCCGACCCGGCAGCAGGGTCACCCTTCCTTTCAGGCGAGCAGGCTCGCCAGACCTCTTGTTGTCACTTTTCTGGACTAAGCTCTAACGATCGAAGCCTCAGGCACGAACCAAGGAGCAGAGTCGATGAAAGGAGACCCCAAGATCATTGCCCACCTCAACAAGGTGCTGGCCAATGAGCTGATTGCTATCAACCAATACTTCCTGCATGCCCGCATCTACGATGACTGGGGCCTCAAGGCGCTCGGGCACAAGGAGTATCACGAGTCCATCGATGAGATGAAGCACGCCGACGAGCTGGTCAAACGGGTGTTGTTTCTGGAAGGGCTGCCCAACTTGCAGGATCTGGGCAAGCTGCGCATCGGTGAGACGGTGGAGGAGATGCTGCGCTGTGATTTGTCGCTGGAGATGGACGCCATCCCCGACCTGAAAGTGGCCATCGCCTATGCCGAGTCGGTGCAGGATTACATCAGCCGTGACCTGTTCCAGGACATTCTGGAAGATGAAGAGGAGCACGTAGACTGGCTTGAGACCCAGCTCGATCTCATTGATCGCATCGGGCTGGAGAACTATCAGCAGTCACAGCTGCATCACGGCTCATCCTGAATAGTTATGGCATGAAAAGCTGACTTAAAAACCCGCCAAGGCGGGTTTTTTCATATCCGTTGCATAGCTTTTCATCCGGTTTATCCATATGAAAAATAAGCTTATTTTTGTTAATCAGGTCGCAAAAATATGTTGAGCAGATGTGCACTATTGGAACCCCTATCGGGGGCACACAATAACAACAGGTTAAAGGACTACACCATGCACTTCTTGCCCAACAAACTGGCGCTGGCTTGCGCCATCGCACTCTCTCTCGCTGCCTGCAATGACAACAGCTCCAACGCGCCGGCGGATCCCGCCGCTACCAAGGCATCCCTGATGCAAATCATGGACGAGGCCCAGCGTGCGAGTCAGGCGCTGGACCCTTACGGATTTGCCATTGATGCGCCAGGGATCGCCCAGCGCAAGGCGCTCGACGGTTCGCTGCTCACCCGGCTGGATGCCATGGATCCGAGCGTGTTGAGCGAGCGGGACCGACTGTTTTACGACATGATCCGCTGGGATTTGCAGATCAACCTGGTGGGCTACGAGCTGCCTCAATCCCAGATCCCGATCCATCACTTCCGCAATCGGGTGGTGGATCTGGCCGATGAGGTCGGGGCTGCGCCCGCCAGCGGCAAGGCCGCCCGCACAATCAGCAGCGGCTTCGATTACTTCGAGCAGAGCTCGGCCGAGCGAGTCGCGCCGGGAGATGCAGCCTGGCGGCGTGATCTGGACCGTACACCTGCGGGGACGGTTGTAGCCACGCGGGCGAAGGCAGTGACGGCACCGCTGGCCTGGTATCAGGAACACCTCACCTGGCTCAAGGCCTACGACGCCTATCTGGCCGAAGTGAAGCATCAGTTCGAGCTGGGCAGCACCCAGGGCAACACTTTGCCGAATGAGCTGGTGGACAGGCTGCTGGCCCAGCTCGACAGCAAGCTGGACGGTGAAGCCATCTCCGGTGCCTACCTCGGCTGGCAACAGCTGCCAGGGGAGGCCGACGAGGCACTGCGCACCGATTACAAGGCGGTGCTGGACAGCATCAACGGCCGTTATCTGGCGCTGCGGGACTATCTGGATTATCAGCATGGCGGCGCTTATGCGGTGCGTCTTGGCAGCGGCGAGTGTGACGATGGCTTCTGCGGCATGACCAATGGCCGTGACTGGTATCGCTGGTTGCTGAAGAAGCACACCACCACCGAGATGACGCCGGAGCAGGTGCATGCGCTGGGGCTGAGCGAGGTGGAGCGGATCTTCGGCGCCATGGTCAAGGTGTGTCATACCGTCGGCAAGTGCGACAGCGAGGAGGTGGCCCAGAGCAAGCAAAGCGGCCAGATCTATGACTTCTTCCGCTATCTCAACGAGCCTGCCTTCTTCTACCAGAATCCGCTGGCTGTCTGGTCTGCCGGTTTGAATCCGAGCAATGCGGCAGGGGCGGCGCTGAGTGAGCCACAACAGCAGGCGCTGGCCGAACATGAGCGGGCACTGCAGGAGTACAACGCCTTCAAGAGCAAGGCAGCGCTGGTGTTGCCGGATTTCTTCGATGCCGAGCGCACCATCCCCAAACTGGATTACGAGGTGGTGCCCGTTTCCTATGAGGATGCGCCCTATGGCGGCGTTGCCTGGTATCAGGACGGCAACCCGCAGACCGGTCGCAAGGGGCAGTTCTTCCTCAATACCTACTATCCCTATGGTTTGCAGAGCTGGAACATCAGCACCCTGCTGGCCCATGAGGCGGCGCCTGGCCACCACTTCCAGATCACCATAGCCCAGGAGCTGGCGGCCAAGGATCCCAATTTCCCGCAGTATGTGGCGAACGCTTCCTATACCGCCTATGCGGAGGGCTGGGCGCTCTACACCGAATACCTGGCGGATCACGACATGGGGCTCTATCAGGGGCGCGGCCTCTACGATCCGGCCGTGGGAGATGTGAAGGTCGAGGGCTCGTCCGCGTTCAACAACCAGCTGCAGTATTTCGGACGCCTCAACGAGGAGATGCTCAGGGCCATGCGGCTGGTGGTGGATACCGGCATTCACTGGTATGGCTGGAGCCACGACAAGGCCGTCAATTACATGCAGGAGAATTCGGCATTGGGGGCGGGAGACATAGGATCAGAGGTGCCGCGCTACATGGCCTATACCGGTCAGGCCACGTCTTACAAGGCGGGTCAGCTGGCGCTGATCCGGATGCGGGAGTCCGCCGAGCAGGACCTTGGCAGCCAGTTTGACCTCAAGGCCTTCCACCACCATGTACTGGAGTACGGCATGTTGCCCATCTCTGTGCTGGAGCAGAAGAACCGGCAGTGGATTGAACAGTCGAAGTGATCACAGTTACGGCGCCCGACAAGGCAGCAGGCGCCGCTTTCGATTAGGATACGGCTCTATTTCCATCACAATGCTACGGATGATTTACATGGAACTGATTGCACGTGAGATGGCCCCCCACAAGCGGGTGGCGCTGGTGGCTCACGACAACATGAAGACCCCTTTGCTGAACTGGGTGATGCGCCGCAAGGAGGAGCTCAAGCTCCACCATCTCTATGCGACCGGCACCACGGGCACCATGCTCGGCAAGCAGGCGCAACTGCCCATTACCTGCCTCTTCTCCGGCCCCATGGGCGGTGACCAGCAGCTCGGTGCCTTGATTGCCGAAGGCAAGATAGACGTGCTGATCTTCTTCTGGGATCCCCTCAATGCGGTGCCCCACGATCCGGACGTGAAAGCGCTGCTGCGCCTCGCTGCGGTATGGAACATTCCAGTTGCCACCAACGAGGCGACTGCAGACTTCATCATGGATTGCCCCCATATGCGGCAGGCATTCAGCGTACAGATCCCGGATTATGCTGGCTATTTGAAAGCCAGAACTGAATAAGAGCAGATCCACCAATCTGTGCTGGTTACTTGAAAGCCAGGATCGAATAAAAACAAACAGATATAACAGATAGCAAAGAGCCGGACACAGTCCGGCTCTTTTATTTGAAAGATGGCAGCACGTTAACGCTGGAACCCCTTTTGGGCGAATTTGGGTCTGGCGCTCATGATCTGCTCCACCTGCTCGTCGCTCATCTTGCCGCGGGAGAGGCCCAGCACCTTGTAGGTGAGCAGCGGCCGTGCCGGCAGGGCAATCATCAGTGCCCGGATCTGGTTCTCGTCCTCTTTCTCCCGTACCGGCTTGCCATAGGCGTAGGTGAGTACGCCGGCATCCATCAGGTTTTTGACGGCAGGCTCGGTGATCGGCAAATTTATGACGCTTTTGCGTTGCAGCACGAACTCGCGCAGTACCGCTTTCTCGTTGAAGTCGAGGAAAGCAATCATCTGGGCCAGCAGATCCTGTTGGCGGCGGGACTGCCACTCTTCACAGGCCCATTCCCAGGCGATCAGAAATGCCTGACTGCAGAAGTAGGAGATGGCGATCAGCATGCCGACCCCGAGCCAGGCTGCGTGGAGCGTGGCCCACTGGCTGACTGCACCTTTCATCAGACCGGCCGGAAACAGCAATATGATGCTGCAGCAGAGTAACAACCAGACCATGAGCCAGTTGAGGCGGTTCAGTTGATAGAAATGTTGGATCCACCGTTTCATCGTTCATCCTTCCCAAACTATTGTGGACAGTAATCAACTCATAGCAATCGTTGTGCCAAGGCGTGGATGCCGGGGGAAAGAGTGGAGATCCGGACGGAGAAATCGAGGGAGCTGACCGAGTGACGCGTTACATTCCCTTACAACTTACTGAGATAATGATCATTAGTTTGCCTTGTGAGCTGGCCACCGGTTTGGTAAAAAGCCCGCACTGTCATTGGGGAGTAGCAACCCGCCCGTGATCCGGGCAGGGCTCATGTCAACATTCTTGGATCTTCCGATCCATGGCATGGGCGGCGATAGCATCTATCGCTCTGCAAGACCTTTGGCCTCGATACGCAAGCCAGCCGGGCGAGCCGTATCGGGTCCATCGGTTGTTCTGCTCGCCTGGCGGTTGCCTATTATGTTGATCACCCTGCTGTTATTTCTGCTCTCTGCCGTCACCATCTACCTGGCCTGCGAATATTTCGTCAATGGTATCGAATGGACCGGCCATCACTTCAAGTTCTCCCAGAGTGCCACCGGCTCCCTGCTGGCAGCCCTGGGTACGGCCTTGCCCGAATGCATCGTCACCCTGACCGCCTTGCTGATGGGGGATGCTCCCGCCCAGCAACAGATTGGGATTGGCGCCGCCCTCGGTGGCCCTCTTGTACTCGCCACCATAGGCTATGCCGCCGTCGGCGTGACCCTGCTGCTGTGCATGAGCCGTGCCCATCGAGTCATCGACGGCGAAGTGCAGCGCGAGATAGGTCGGGATCAAGCCTGGTTTGTCGGTATCTTCCTGGTGGCTGTTGCCCTCGGCATGGTGGCTTTCACCGGCAAGGCCTGGCTGGCGCCGCTGTTCGTGCTGGTTTATCTGGTCTATGTGCGGCGCGAGCTGAAGCAGACCGACAGCCACGAGGTCGAGTTGCCCGAGCCCCTCAAGCTGGATCCCGAGGCCGAGATCCCGGCGCTCGGCAAGGTGCTGCTGCAGACCCTGGTGGCACTGGTGGTGGTGGCGCTGGCTGCCCAGCTGTTTGTGCACCAGCTGGAAAGCATGGGCGAGCTGTTTGGTCTCTCCCC
Organism: Aeromonas sp. D3; assembly: GCF_027705025.1. Lineage (NCBI taxonomy): Bacteria > Pseudomonadati > Pseudomonadota > Gammaproteobacteria > Aeromonadales > Aeromonadaceae > Aeromonas > Aeromonas sp. D3. Next base: position 32,088 of record NZ_JAPDBE010000001.1, read on the forward strand.
CGTATTGGCGGCCTTGCTGCTGAGCCCGGTGGCGACCGAGATGCCGGAGCTGATGAACGTGCTGATCTGGGTGCGGCAGGGCAAGAGCCGGCTGGCGCTGGCCAATATCTCAGGCGCCATGATGATCCAGGGCACGATCCCCAAGGCATTCTGCCTGCTGTTTACCCCCTGGTTGCTGGACAGCACCATGATGGTTTCCTCGCTGGTGACCCTGCTGGCGGTGGTACTGCTGTGGTGGGGCTTCAGCCGTGCGCAGATGACGGCGGGCAGGCTGGCCTGGGTTGGGCTGGTCTATCTCGGTTTTTGTGGCTGGCTGGTGGTGAGCTGACGGTGCGCTCTATGTGAAGATGACGCCATGAGAAAGGGCAGGATTCCATCCTGCCCTTTTTATTGTCATCAAAATATCTCAGCTGACGCTGAGCACCGGGATCAGAACTGCTGGAACCAGCGCTGGATCTGGGCCGGATCCTTGCTCTGGGTCAGGGAGAGCATCAGCAGGATGCGCGCCTTCTGCGGGTTCAGGGTGCCGGCGGCCACGAAGCCGTACTTGGCATCGTCGATCTCGGCATCCAGGGTGGTGGCGCCGGTCGGTACGCGGGCGGAACGCACCACGCGGATGCCGTCCTTGCTCGCCTTGGCCAGGGTATCGAACAGTGTGTGGTAGAGGTTGCCGTTGCCCACGCCAGCGCTGACGATACCGTCAAACTTGGCATCCACCATGGCCTTGGCCGGCAGATCGGTGGCGTTGGCATAGCTGTAAACGATGCCCACTTGCGGCAGCTTGTCGAGCTTGCTCACGTCGAATGGAGTCTTGCTGGTGTGCAGACGTGCCGGTGTGCGCTGATAGTCGATTTTGCCGTTGTGGATGTAACCCAGCGGGCCGAAGTTGGGGGCAGCGAAGGTCTGCACCCCTGTGGTGTTGGTCTTGGTGACGTCGCGGGCATCCAGCACGGTGTCGTTCATGGCGACCATGACGCCACGGCCCTTGGAGCTGGGGTCGGAGGCGGTGACGACAGCGTTGTAGAGGTTGAGCGGGCCATCGGCACTCATGGCGGTGGAGGGGCGCATGGCACCGACCAGCACCACAGGCTTGTCGCTCTTGACGGTGAGGTTGAGGAAGTAGGCAGTCTCTTCCATGGTGTCGGTACCGTGGGTGATGACGATGCCATCCACGTCATCCTTGGCCAGCAGCTCGTTGACTCGTTTGGCCAGGGTCAGCCACACCTCGTCGTTCATGTCCTGGGAGCCGATCTTGACTACCTGCTCTCCCTGCACGTCGGCCACGTTTTTCATCTCGGGAACTGCAGCAATCAGGGTCTCGATAGCTACCTTGCCTGCCTCGTAGTTGGATTGGGTGGCGGACTGTCCCGCTCCGGCTATGGTGCCACCGGTAGCCAGGATATGAACCTGTGGCAGGGCCATGGCCATCGGGGAGAGGGTCAGGCCAACGACGGCGGCGAGCAGTGTCTTGCGGATAGGGAGAGTCATGCTGCAAATCCTTCTGAGTGATAAAAATTGCAGCAAGTTTGCGCTTTCTGTTGAGGGGGTCTGTGATGACTCTCACCAAAAAACAGCTGGATACAGAATTTTAACCTGATTTATACCTCTATAGAGATAATTTAACTCGCCAGGAAGCCTTTGGCTTCAATCAGGGCTATCAGCTCCGCCTTGCTCAGATCGCTTTCAATGACGGCTTTGCTGCTGGCGAAATCCACCCGGGCCTGGCTAACAGCGCTCTGGGCCAGCAGGGCGTTTTGCAGGCTGGCGGCGCAGCCACCACAGGACATGCCGGAAATGGTGAGTTCGATGGTCATGGGATCACTCCTCTGTTGATGTGCAGCCAGCCTAAAGCTGCCGCCCGCAGCAAGGTCAAGCCCTGCCATACCCAATGCAGACTAGCCCATCAACCCCAGATAGTTCATCAGAGCGGCGCCCAGGCTGGTGGTGATGAGCGAGCCCAGCGTGGTGGTGGCTATGATGTTGGCGGCCAGTGCGCTGTCGCCCCCCATGGCGCGGGTCATCACATAGCTGGCGGCGGCAGTGGGGGTGGAACTTATCAAAAACAGTATGCCGAGGGCCTGCTGGCTGAAGCCCAACGCCCAGGCCCCCAGCACCAGCAACAAGGGAATGCAGAACAACCGGTTGACGGTGGCCCAGCCGGTCAGCATGGCGCCGCCGCGCAGGGCTTTGAGATTGAGACTGGCGCCGGTGCAGAGCAGGGCCAGTGGCAGTGTCATGTTGGCGAAGTAGTTGCCCGTCGTGATGACCAGCTGGGGCAACTCAATGCCGAGCAGGCCAAATGGCAGGGCCGAGAGGATGGCGATGATGAGAGGGTTTTTGGCGATCCCGTTAAGAATGGGTTTGATCCCTTTGCCGCCTCCCAGACTGCGGGTGAGGGTGATGACGGCCAGGATGTTGTAGAGCACGGTTACCGAGCCCACCAACAGGGCGGCGGCGCCGATCCCCTCCGGCCCGTAGGCGTTTTGCACATAGGCCAGCCCCATGATCCCCATGTTGCCGCGAAAGCTGCCCTGCACGAAGATGCCGCGCTGACGCCGCTCCGGGATGAAGCGGGCCGCCAGTGCCTCAAGGATCAGAAAGCCGGTGAGGGTGCCGAGCAAGCCGTAGAGAATGAGCCATGGACTCGGCATGGTGGAAAAATCGGTGCGTACCATGCTGAGAAACAGCAGGGCGGGCAGGGTGACCTGAAACACCAGGCGGGAGGCGGATTCGACGAAGCTGTCTGGCAGCAGACCCAGCTGCTTTAGCCAGATGCCGAGCAGCAGCACCACGCAGATGGGGCCTGTGATGGAGAGGGAGAAGTGCAGACTTGCCAACAGATCCATGATGCGCGTCCTGTGCGATGGCGAGCGGCGCGGCGATCGCCGGGGCAAAAAAGGCATTCTAACGCCATGGGCTTGTATTCACAGGGCTTAATCACAACAATGTGGGCAATTCCACCGCCGATCCATCTGTGAGCCAATTCATGGACAAGAAACTGACCATCCTCGATATCGCCCGCCTCTCGGGTGTCGGCAAGTCGACCGTCTCCCGGGTGCTCAACCAGGACCCCAAGGTGAAGCAGGCGACCCGCGAGCGGGTGGAGCAGGTCATCGCCGAATACGGCTTCGTGCCGAGCAAGTCGGCCCGGGCCATGCGCAGCCAGAGCCAGCAGGTGGTGGGGATCATCGTCTCGCGCCTCGATTCCAGCTCGGAGAATCAGGCGGTGCGCGGCATGCTGGAGACCCTCTATCAGCACGGCTATGACGCAGTGCTGATGGAGAGCAAGTTTTCCCCCGCCAAGGTGCAGGAGCATCTGGCTGTGCTGGAGCGGCGCGGGGTGGATGGCATTATCCTGTTTGCTTTCAACGATCTGGACTATGCGGCTATGGCCGCGCTCAAGGACAAACTGGTGCTGGTGGCGCGCGAATATCCTGGTTTCTCCTCGGTCTGTTTCGACGATGGGGGAGCGGTGCGCACCATGCTGACAGAGCTGGCCATCAGGGGGCTAAGCGACATCGCTTATCTCGGGGTCGATACCTCTGATCTCACCACGGGCCAGCGCCGGCTCGATGCCTATCTCGGCTACTGCGCCGAACAGGGACTGACGGCGCGCAGTGCCCTCGGCGATCTCAGCCTGCAAAGTGGCTACCGGCTGGCTGCCGACTTGCTTACCCCCGCCACCCAGGCGCTGGTCTGCGCCAGCGACACCCTCGCCATAGGTGCAGCAAAATACTTGCAAGAACAAGGGCGTAGCGAAGTGCTGGTGACCGGCCTTGGCAACAACCCCATGCTCAGTTTTCTCTTTCCCAATGCCCTTAGCCTGGATCTTGGCTACAAAAGGGCAGGGGAGCAGGCGGCCCGTCAGCTGCTCGGCCAGATTGAGCAGGGCCGCTGCCCGCTGGCGACCATAGCACCCTGCCACACACTGTGAGCCCCATCACTTAGCCCTGCACAAAAAACGCGCTTTCTGTGATGTTGACCACGAAATGGGAACGTTCCCATTTCGATCTGACCAAATTGGCTGCATGCTTAATGGGAACGATACCAAAAACGCTCCGGCCGACAGACTGGCCCAAAAGGGCGAGGCAGACCAATATCAATGGAGTCACAGAGGGAAGACTCATGTCCAAGATCAACGCACAGCAGCTTGCCACCCTGATCGACAAGATCGGCGGCAAGGAGAACATCGCCACCGTCAGCCACTGCTTGACCCGATTGCGTTTCGTCCTGAACGATCCGGCGAAAGCCGACAGCAAGGCCATCGAGACCATACCGGCGGTAAAGGGTTGCTTCACCAATGCTGGCCAGTTCCAGGTGGTGATCGGCAACGAGGTGGATGACTGGTACAAGGCACTCACCCAGGAGATTGGTGTCAGCGGTGGCAGCAAGGATGCCGCCAAGCTGGCTGCCCGTCAGAACATGAATCCGCTGGAGCGCGGCATCTCCCACCTGGCGGAGATCTTCGTGCCCTTGTTGCCCGCCATCATCACAGGCGGTTTGATCCTGGGTTTTCGCAACGTCATCGGCGACATCAAGATGTTCGACGACGGGACCCACACTCTGGTCGAGATCAGCCAGTTTTGGGCCCAGGTGCACGCCTTCCTCTGGCTGCTGGGTGAGGCCATCTTCCATTTCCTGCCGGTGGGTGTCTGCTGGTCTGCGGTCAAGAAGATGGGCGGCTCCGAGATCCTCGGTATCGTGCTGGGTATCACACTGGTGTCGCCGCAGCTGATGAATGCCTATGGCATCGGCCAGCAGACCCCGGAAGTGTGGGACTTCGGCCTCTTTGTCATTCAAAAGGTGGGTTATCAGGCCCAGGTCATTCCGGCCCTGCTGGCGGGGGTATTCCTGGCCTGGGTGGAGACCAACCTCAAACGCATCATTCCGGCGTATCTCTATCTGGTGATAGTGCCCTTTATCTCCCTGCTGCTGGCGGTGATAGTGGCGCACGCCTTTATCGGCCCCTTCGGTCGCTGGATTGGTGACGGTGTCGGCTTTGCCGCCAAGGCCGCCATGACCGGCTCCTTCGCGCCCATTGGTGCGGCCCTGTTCGGCTTCCTCTATGCGCCCCTGGTCATCACCGGCATCCACCACACCACCAACGCGGTGGACTTGCAGCTGATGCAGAGCATGGGTGGCACCCCGATATGGCCGCTGATCGCCCTGTCCAATATCGCCCAGGCCTCTGCCGTGGTAGGGATCATCCTCATCAGCCGCAAGGAGAACGAGCGGGAGATCTCCGTGCCTGCCGCTATCTCGGCTTACCTGGGGGTGACAGAACCGGCCATGTACGGCATCAACCTCAAGTACAAGTTCCCCATGCTGTGCGCCATGGTGGGCTCGAGCTGCGCGGCCCTCATCTGCGGTTTCGCCGGTGTGATGGCCAACGGCATAGGGGTAGGGGGCCTGCCGGGTATCCTCTCCATCCAGCCGCAATACTGGGCCATCTACGCCATCGCCATGCTGGTGGCGATTGTGGTGCCCCTGGTGCTGACCCTGCTGGTCTACAAGCGTCAACAGGCCTCGGGCAAACTGGCTCAAGCCATCGCTTGAGTGCACTCATCAGGGCGGCCTCGCAAGGGGTCGCCCTCTCCATTTTTTATTCGAGACAAGAGAAAGACCCATGAGCCAAACTCCCTGGTGGCAGAGTGCCGTGATTTACCAGATCTACCCCAAGAGCTTTCAGGATTCGGGCGCCCGTGGCACCGGCGATCTCAAGGGGATCATGGCCCGCCTCGATTATCTCAAGACCCTGGGGGTCGATGCCCTCTGGCTGACCCCCGTCTATGTTTCCCCCCAGGTGGATAACGGCTATGACATTGCCGATTACTACCAGATTGATCCCGCCTACGGCACCATGGCCGATTTCGAGGCGCTGCTGGCGGCAGCCCATGCCCGTGACATTCGTATCGTGATGGACATAGTCGTCAACCACACCTCCACCGAGCACGCCTGGTTCAAATCGGCGCTGGGGGATAAAAACAGCCCCTACCGCGACTACTACATCTGGAAAGATCCGGTGGATGGCGGTGTGCCAAACAACTGGCAATCCAAGTTTGGTGGCAGTGCATGGGAGCTGGATGCCGCCACCGGCCAGTACTATCTGCACCTGTTTGCCCGCGAGCAGGCGGATCTCAACTGGGAAAACCCGGCGGTGCGCGCCGAGGTCAAAAACATCATTCACTTCTGGGCCGGCAAGGGGGTTGATGGCTTCCGCCTTGATGTCATCAACCTGATTTCCAAGGATCAGACTTTCCCGAACGACGACGTGGGCGATGGTCGTCGCTTCTATACCGACGGGCCGCGCATCCACGAATTCCTGCAGGATGTGAGCCGCGACGTATTCGCCCCGGTCGGCGCCATGACGGTGGGGGAGATGTCCTCCACTTCGCTGGCGCACTGCCAGCGCTACGGTGCCCTTGATGGCTCCGAGCTTTCCATGGTGTTCAACTTCCACCATTTGAAAGTCGATTATCCCAATGGCGACAAGTGGACCAAGGCGCCTTTCGATTTCCTCGAACTGAAGCGTATCTTCAACCACTGGCAGAGCGGCATGCATGGCAAGGGCTGGTCGGCCCTGTTCTGGTGCAACCACGATCAGCCGCGCATCGTCTCCCGCTTCGGGGACGAGGGCGAGCATCGCGTGGTCGCCGCCAAGATGCTGGCCAGTACACTGCACGGGCTGCAGGGCACTCCCTACATCTATCAGGGGGAGGAGATAGGCATGACCAACCCCGGTTATCAGAGCATCGATGACTATCAGGATGTGGAGAGCCGCAACATCTTCGCCATCAAGCAAGCCGAAGGCATGAACGAAGCCGAGATCCTCGCCATTCTCGGCGCCAAGTCTCGCGACAACTCACGCACTCCGATGCAATGGAGCACAGCCCCCAATGCCGGCTTCACCCAGGGTTCGCCCTGGCTCAGGCCCGCTGCCAATTACACCGAGATCAACGCCGAAGCGGCACTGGCCGACCAGGGCTCAGTGTTCTGGCACTACCGGGACCTGATCGCGCTTCGCAAGGCGCATCCCATCTTTACGCAGGGGGATTATCAGGAGCAGTTGCCAGGCCATCAGCATATCTGGGCCTATACCCGCAGTGCCAAGGGTCAGACCCTGCTGGTGGTAAGCAATTTCTACGGTGAGCCTGTGGCCTTCGACTTGCCACAAGATCTGCAAGAGAGGGAAGGCCGTCTGCTGCTTGGCAACTACCCCGATAGCCCGGCAATGCCGCAATCTTGTATGCTGCGTCCCTATGAATCTCTGGTCTGGCTGGTGGCGTAGGTGGTGAGCGAGGTGATGGCAAAAGCAATGGCCCCGGTGCACGGCACCGAGTGGCAAAAGATGGTGGCGGGTCAGCCCTATGATGCGGGCGATCCCGAGCTCAAGGCGGCGCGTGAGCGCTGTCGTTTCCTTTATCACACCTTCAACACCAGTTGGCAGGAGAAACCGGCGCGGGATGCGCTGCTGCGGGAACTGCTCGGCAGCCGGGGCAATGTGTGTGCTATCAACCCGCCTTTCTTCTGCGACTATGGCGCCAATATCCATGTGGGGGAGAACTTCTACGCCAACGTCAACTGCACCATCCTCGACGTGTGCGAGGTGCATATCGGCGACAACGTGCTGTTGGCCCCCGGGGTGCAGATCTACACCGCCGCTCACCCCGTTGCCCTTGTCCCTCGGGTGGCGGGGGTCGAGTTTGGCAAACCAGTGCGCATAGGCAACAACGTCTGGGTCGGCGGCAGCACAGTTATCTGCCCCGGTGTCACCATAGGGGATAACAGTGTGATCGGCGCAGGCTCTGTGGTCACCAGAGACATTCCGGCCAATGTGGTTGCCGTCGGCAATCCTTGCAGGGTCTTGCGGCCCATGACGGCAGAGGAGCTGGCGAGCATCTAAATATCAAGGGGCAGGGGATCCTGCCCTTTATGCATGAAGTTTCCCCCTCATCCCGGTTCTTATCCCCTCCGAAGTTCAGTGCCAGTTGCGCCGTGAGCTGTACCTGAACCTGTGATTTACATTACGGTCAGTTTTTTTGAACATCTAGGCCAGTTTATCTCGCTAACAAAGGTGGGCAGAGGTGTTTAATATTCACTCAACGCTTAGGCAGGAACGCCAGGTGGCCAAATAACAGGTTGTTTCAGGCGATGACACCAGAAACCAGAGTGTCAGACGTCGGTGAAAGAACTACATACTATTTGAATAACCTCTTGCAAGGATGCATTGATTCAGGCCGAACCGGCCTTGGCAATGACACAAAAACCAAGAGAGTGAATGAACATGAAAAACGTAATCAAGATGCTGGCCGTTGCAGGCCTGATGACTGCCGGTTTTGCTCAGGCTTCCGTTCCCGCTGACTTCAACGCTGCACCGGGCGTGCTGTTTGTGAACTGGCATGCAACCGCCGCTGTGGATGGCAAAACCAACCCCATGCTGGAAGTACGCAACGAGTCAGGAGATGTGGTGGCTTCCGTTCACGCCAATCTGATGGGCACCCAGCAGGTACGTATTCCGAGCCGCACTCAGGGCAACCTGACCGTCAGTCTGGGTGAGCAGAGCAGCGACTACCGCATCCCGTTCGGTATCGGCAGCGGCAAGCAGCGCTAAGAGTGGTTGTTGCCGGTCAGCTCCCGGCTAGCGTTATCCCCACCGGGAGTCACGAGACACTGCGTTCAGAGAGAGGGCCCCGCATGGCGGGGCCCTCTGCTTTTGTGCATCGAGCGCATGTTCGAACCGGGTGGGGCTCAGGACTGGCTCGTTCCCTTGCCGCTGAAATAAAAAGCAAGGGCGTGCCTTTGGTCTGTGCCTGTTGGCGTGACGGATTTAGCCACCGTATTGATAACAGCGTTTAAGCTCGCTGAAGTCATAGAAGAAACTGCCGGCCTTGATGGGCTCGCAGCCCGCCTTGAAGGCGAGCTCTTTCTCGTTGTAGAGCATCTTGACCAGCACCCGGCCTGCGTCGTTGCGGTAAGCATCCCATTGGATATTGGCCGTATAGGGCGAAACCCAGCCGCCGCGCCATTCGTTGTTCTCCTGACTGTAGAGAACTCCTTCCTGGGCACCTTGTTGGCTCCCTTCCAGCCTCATCAGCGCTGCCAGTGGAATGATGGCCTCTGCATGGGCAAAGCGCAGCGTAGCGATCCGCTCGCTGGCATTCTCCACCACCTGATGTTGTACCTCCTTGAACATGCCATCCAGCAGGGCCTGAGCGATATCATAGGTCGCACTCTGACTGGCAAAGCTTGGGCCCTTCTCATAAAAATCTTCCGCATCAGAGAGATAGGAAAACCAGGTCGACTCTTCTGGCGTGAGGTACTGCTCCAGATCCCAAGGGGCGCCCTGGGCCTCGGCTTCGCGGATCATGCCCGGGCCTATGATGAAGAGGTTGTAGAGCATCAGGGCCGCATCCACTTCATCGCGTACATAGGTCTTGCCGCCATCCTCAGGGTTGATGGCCACGAACTCGACTCCACCTGCCAGATAATCGACAAAGGCCTTGCTGTAGATACGCTCAAGCATGGTGCGCGCCATGGCCCTGGTCTTGTCCAGTACCTTGAGATCGTTGAGAGCCTTGCTGAGTGCTGGATTGGACGCTATGCCGGCCTCCTCGTCCCCGACGAAAGCCTGGTATGCCTGGAAGGCGGGCAGGTACTTGAGATAATCCCCTTCCGGTTCCGTCTTGTGAAAGTAGAGTTCGAACTTGTTGCGTAACCCCTTGTCGATGACAGAGGGATCATCCTGGCTGATGTAGCACTGGGCGTCATCGTTCACATAGTCGACCCGCTTGGCCAGGCTCTGCATGAAGTAAAAGGCGCTCTCGTTGGCCCTGTCTTTGCCCGAGGTCTCGACCCGGATGCAGCCGGGAGTCGCGCTCTTGCCTAGCAGGGTCGGTAGCCGTTCGGCCAGGCGGGTGGCGAGCGTCGCATGTTCTTCCTTGCCTATGACAGTGAGCAGGCCATAGCCGAGTTGCTGGTTGGCTGCTGTGACCGCATCCACTTTGGCGCCCAATCCCTGCCCCAGTTCAGTGAGGGCACCCTGCCGGTAGGCGGCATCCCAGACCTGCTTGGTGAGTACATCGTATTTGGGGCTGGACAGGGATCGGGAGCCATGCCGAGCCACCAGTTCAGTAAAGACGGGGTCGAATCCCGCCGGAGCCGCTTCATAGCTGGCCGCATCCTGGCGGGCTGCGTAGACAGCTTTGGTGCTGTACTGATAGTCGATACCGGGGTTGGCATCAGGAGTGGTGTCGTTATCGGAGTTGCAACCGGCCAACAGCGTCATTGTCAGGCTGGCAGAGAGGGCGATGGTGAGAGAAGAGAGGCGGAACATAGTCATCCTTGAACCATATTGAAAATGAGGCTGCACATTAAGCGCTGCATATGACAGTCCGGTGTCAGCAGCCGGTTTGAGTGCCCAAGCCTGAGCAAATACATGCGATATGGAGGACTATCTGGTAATTACCCCTTGCCATCCTGTTCCCCACCCCTCTGCTGAAAAAGGAAGAACGGGAGCCTGTTTACTATGTCGGATCTTCCTCTCTTGTTGCCTTCATATTTTTTGAACATCTAGGCCAGTTTATCTCGCTAACAAGTGTGGGGGGATATGTTTAATATTCACTCAACGCTTAGGCAGGAACGCCAGGTGGCCAAATAACAGCTCTTCATGGGCGATGACACCAGAAATCAGAGTGTCAGACGTCGGTGAAAGAACTACATACTATTTGAATAACCTCTTGCAAGGATGCATTGATTCAGGCCGAACCGGCCTTGGCAATGACACAAAAACCAAGAGAGTGAATGAACATGAAAAACGTAATCAAGATGCTGGCCGTTGCAGGCCTGATGACTGCCGGTTTTGCTCAGGCCTCCGTTCCCGCTGACTTCAACGCTGCACCGGGCGTGCTGTTTGTGAACTGGCATGCAACCGCCGCTGTGGATGGAAAAACCAACCCCATGCTGGAAGTGCGCAACGAGTCAGGGGATGTGGTGACTTCCGTTCACGCCAATCTGATGGGCACCCAGCAGGTACGTATTCCGAGCCGCACTCAGGGCAACCTGACCGTGAGTCTGGGTGAGCAGAGCAGCGACTACCGTATCCCGTTCGGTATTGGCAGCGGCAAGCAGCGCTAAGCCGAGCCACATCAGCTGCAGTTTCTACCCCTGAAAACTGTCCAGACACAACAAAGGCGCCCTGAGGCGCCTTTGTTGTTTGTTGTGTGGATCAGCGGGAGCTGGCCGCTTCGATGACGGGAACCCGGTTCACCGCTTTGCCCAGATAGGCGAGGGTGATGGTCACTATGATGCAGGTGAAGCTGAGCCACATGTAGGGCAGGTAGTCGAGGGTCGCCACCCCCAGTACCCCGGCCATGAAGATACCGTTGTCGCTCCAGGGCACCATGCCGCAGGTGAGGGTACCGCCGAACTCGGCGTTGCGGGAGAGGTTCTTGCGTGCCAGTCCCAGCCGGTCGTAGTTCTTGGCCATGATCTTGGGAGTCAGGATCAGTGACACATACATGGCCGAACCGAATACGTTGGCCAGGAAGGCGGTGCCTATGGTGTGGCTGGTCAGGCTGCCGACACTGTTGATGCGCTTCTCGAAGGCATTGGCGATCACTTCCAGAATACCTACCTTCTCCAGCAGGCCACCAAAGCCCAGACCGAAGATGATGACGGCGACCGAACCCAGCATGGATTCCATGCCGCCGCGCCCCAGTATGTTGTCGATAAAGCCGATGCCTGAGGTAATGGGGAAGGGACTGTAGGCGGAATGCATCGCCTTGACCGGATCCATGTCCTGGAACGCTATGGCCCAGACAAGCCCCAGCAGAGCGCCGAAACTGATCACCGGGAAGGCGGGTTTGCGGTTGGCGAGCAGACCCAGTACCAGTACGACCGGCACTACGGCCAGCGGGGTGATGTTGAACTGGTTGTCGAGCGCCTCCATCACCAGATTGACCTGCTCCAGGCTGACGTTGCCCGAATACTGCATGCCGACCACGGTAAACAGTGCGGCCGTGATGATGTAGGAGAGCAGGCTGATGGGCAGCATCCCCTTGATGTGTTCCACCACATCGACATTGGACATGGTGGAGGCCAGTACCACTGAGTCGGAGAGGGGGGAGAGCTTGTCACCGAAGTAGACACCGGAGAGCACAGCACCCGCCACCAGTGGCGCAGGGACGCCAAGACTGTGGCCTATCCCCATCATGGCGATGCCGGCGGTGGCGGCAGAGCCCCAGGAGGTACCGGTGGCCAGCGAAGTGAGGGAGCAGATGATCAGCGTTGCCAGCAGGAAGATGGACGGGTGTATTACCTTGAGGCCGAAGTAGATGATGCTGGGGACTATACCGCCCGCGATCCAGGTGCCGACCAGGGCGCCGACGGAGACCAGGATCAGGATGGCCCCCATCCCTTTGGAAACACCGTCAACGGCAGCTTGCTCCAGGGATTTGTAATCATGACCCAGCTTGATGCCGAGCCCCATGATGACGAACCAGGCGATGAACAGTGCCAACTGAATTGGCAGATCCAGCACGCTGGTGAACGAGAATGCCAGGGCCAGGAAAATGGCCAGACAGCCAAATACCTGCAACATGCCCGGTAATCGAATTTGGTTTTGCTGGTTTTGCATAGATGCTTCCTAAACTCTTGCTCGCCAAGGTCGGTCCCTCTCGTCCTGTGGATACCTGTATCCCGAGGGGCCAACCCAAAAGAGGCCGCAATCTACCACAAACCTGGGGGGGCAAATCCCAACTGATTTAGCAAAAATGCAATTTTGATTGAAAAAATTACAAATTAGTTGATCTCATAACCTGTATTTGAGCGCTCTATTGGCCCGAATGTGACATTCGACACCGATAACAAAGTCCGATTGCATACTCATAAAATACAAATGATAATCGTTATCAAGTCATGCAAGAGGATATATCACCATGATCTGGATCGTGAGAGTCGTGCTGCTGGTCGGACTATTGGCTGTGCTGGGCTGGGGTCAGGACAAGGAGTACGGCATCTGGAGTCTGGGTTTTGTGCTGGCTGCCTGGGTCATGCTGGAACCCAGGCTGAGACCTGTCCTGATACTGCTGCCGGTGGCCGGGATGACAGGCATAGCGGCTTTGCTCTGGCAGCAACCCTGGTTATGACTGGGCTGCGGGGGCGTTCTTGACCTTCTCTTGCGCCTGTTTGAGCGATGCGATGACGTTGTTTTCCATCTCGGTACGCTTGGCGTCGGTCAGGAAGTAGATCATGTCGACATCGTGGCGAATATAGTGGGAAGGCAGCTGGTTCAGGGTCAGGCAGCAGAGATCGGCCATCTGCTCGCTGTTCAGTTTCTGATTCAGCCCCTGCTTTTCGATCTCCTTGAGCACCAGATGTTCATAGAAGTTGTGAATATCGGTATCCAGTATCATATGCGCTCCTTGGCATGACGATGGGCGGTAAGTTGTCAAAAGCATAGTCATAACAAGGAGTAAAAACAAAAGGCCCATCACTTTCGTGATGGGCCTTTTATATAAGGAATGGTGCGAAGAGAGGGACTCGAACCCTCACATCCGTGGGACACTAACACCTGAAGCTAGCGCGTCTACCAATTCCGCCACCTTCGCACACTGATTTTCTCCAGCTGGTTTTTAAATGCGGTTGGAACGCATTGCTCTGTTTTTACATGTCAGAATCATGGTGCGAAGAGAGGGACTCGAACCCTCACACCCGGGGGGCACTAACACCTGAAGCTAGCGCGTCTACCAATTCCGCCACCTTCGCACATTGTGTTACCAGTTTTGATTTACATGCTGTCTGGAGAAGCATGGTGCGAAGAGAGGGACTCGAACCCTCACATCCGTGGGACACTAACACCTGAAGCTAGCGCGTCTACCAATTCCGCCACCTTCGCACACTGATTTTCTCCAGCTGGTTTTTAAATGCGGTTGGAACGCATTGCTCTGTTTTTACATGTCAGAATCATGGTGCGAAGAGAGGGACTCGAACCCTCACACCCGGGGGGCACTAACACCTGAAGCTAGCGCGTCTACCAATTCCGCCACCTTCGCACATTGTGTTACCAGTTTTGATTTACATGCTGTCTGGAGAAGCATGGTGCGAAGAGAGGGACTCGAACCCTCACATCCGTGGGACACTAACACCTGAAGCTAGCGCGTCTACCAATTCCGCCACCTTCGCATCACTGCGGTGGGGGATTCTATAGAGTTTTGGATGAGCGTCAACAGCCAAAGGGGACTTTTTTCGCTGTTGACGTTCAAAGCGGCATCAAGGGCACAAAAGTTCAGCAATGAGCATCACTGTCGGGCCAGTGCATCCTGATACATCTGCTCGTATTGAGTGACCGAATCCGGCCAGTTGAAGCGGGTATTCATGGCATTGCGCTGTACCTGAGCAAATCGCTCGGGATCCTGCAGGTAATAGAGCAGGCTGCGGCGCATGGCATCGAGCAGGATATTGGCGGTTGGATCGTTGAAGCAGAAGCCGGTGGCATGCTCAGGTTCCGCATCCCAGTCCACGACAGTGTCCTTGAGGCCACCAACGGCCCGTACCAGCGGCAAGGTGCCGTAGGCGAGGCTGTACATCTGGTTGAGGCCGCAAGGCTCGAACAGAGAGGGCATCAGGAAGAAGTCGGCGCCCGCTTCCACCAGATGGGCCAACCTGTCGTCATAGGTGTTGAGGAAGGCGAGCTTGTCCGGGTATCGCTGTGCGGTCGCCTGCAACTGGGCGGCGAGGGAGGGATCACCCGACCCCACTATCACCACCTGTACCTTGTGATGCAGGAACTTGTCCAGCACGGGTAGCAGCAGGTGTACCCCTTTCTGCTCGGTCAGGCGGCACACCATGCCGTAGATGGGCAAGTCCGTGACCGGCAGGCCCGCTTCCCGCTGCAGCGTCTGTTTGCAGACCCGTTTGCCAGCGAGGTTGTCCACGTCATAGGTGGCGGGCAGGAAGTCGTCAAATGCCGGATCCCAATCCTTATAATCACAGCCATTGAGAATGCCGCGCAAGTCGGCAGCCCGCTGCTGGAATATGTTGGCCATGCCGTGGGCGCCCAGGTGGGTCAGCAATTCACTGGCATAGTTGGGACTGACTGCATTGATTTTGTCGGCATAGAGCACACCGCATTTGAGCAGATTGACGTGACCATAGTCGTAGCTGATGCGCTGTTCATAGTCAGCAATTTCGGGCATGGCCCAGAACTGCTCCCGACCGAATACCCCTTGAAAGGCTGCATTGTGAATGCTGATCACGCTGCGAGTGTGCTGGAAGAAGGGGTTGTGAGCATGGCGGGTCTTGAGCAGCAGCGGCAGCAGACCGGTATGCCAGTCGTTGCAGTGCACTATCTCGGGGGCGAAGTCCAGCTGCTCGCAGGCATGCAGGGCTGCGGCCGAGAAGAAGGCGAACCGCTCACCGTTGTCGCCATAGGCTTGGTTGTTCTCGGCGTAGAGCTGGGGTCGATCGAAATATTGCGGGCAGTCGATCAGGTAGACACAGACCCCTTCCAGCTCCATCTGGTAGATGCGATAGCCGATGTCCGGCAGTCCCGGATGGGTTGGCAACCAGCGAGAGGCGATCAGTCTGGCCTCATCACGGCGCTTGATCGTCTTGTAGAAGGGCAAGATGATCCTGACGTCATGGCCCTTCTGGGCCAGATACAATGGCAGGGCTCTGGCTACATCTGCCAGGCCCCCGGTCTTCACAAGCCCCTCAACTTCCGAGGCAACAAACAGGATTTTCAGTGGGTTAATAGCCAACTCTTGCTCCCTTAGGTACCACGACGATACCGCCTTCGGATACGGTAAATCTCTCTCTGTCATGGTCCAGATTTTCACCGATCACGGTGCCGGGTGCAATTTCAACGTTCTTGTCAATGATGGCGCGTCTTATGGAGCAACCTTCGCCTATCTTCACATCCCCGAGCAACACTGACTCGCTGATGTGGCTGCAGGGGCCTATGTTGCAGCGAAATCCCAGTATGGAGCGCTGGATCTGGCTGCCCTGAATGAAGCAACCGCCGGAGATCAGGGAGTTGGCTATCTTGACCTTGCAGTCATCGGTATCGACGAAGGTGGCGGGCGGCAAGGGCGGATAGTGAGTATGCAGTGGCCACTTGCGGTTATAGAGGGAGAAGGGGGCATCGTCAGCGACCAGGTCCATGTGTGCCTGCCAATAAGAGTCAAGCGTGCCCACATCGCGCCAGTAGACGGTGGGTTTCTCGCCCGGGATCACGTTGGTGCTGTAGTCATAGACATAGACGGGGGCGCGGGGGAACATGCTGGGAATGATGTTCTTGCCAAAATCGTGGCTGGAGTTCTCCTCGGCGGCATCACGCTTCAGCTCGCGATAAAGCGCTTCGGTTTCGAAGATGTAGTTGCCCATGGAAACCAGCGCCTGCGTGGGGTCGCCGGGAATGTGTTTGGGATGTTTGGGCTTTTCTTCGAAGCCGATCATGCGGCCTTCCTGATCCACTTCTATCACCCCGAAGGCGCTCGCCTCCTCGATGGGCATGCGCAGGGCTGCGACGGTCAAGGCGGCGGCCTTCTGTTTGTGGAAGGTCACCATCTGGCTCACGTCCATCTTGTAGATGTGGTCTGAGCCGAAGATGCAGACGTGCTCCGGGTCCGAGATCTCGATGAAACGCAGGTTCTGATAGATGGCGTCGGCCGTGCCGTCATACCAGCGTTTTCCCATTCGCATCTGGGCTGGTATAGGGTCGATGAAGCGGTCCGTGATGCCGACTATGTTCCAGCCCTTCTTCATATGCAGATAGAGGGACTGGGACTTGAATTGGGTCAAGACGTAGATGCGCAGGAAGTCAGCGTTGACGAAGTTGTTGAGGACGAAATCGATCAGTCGATAACTGCCACCGAACGGGACAGAGGGCTTGCTGCGGGTGGTGGTAAGCGGCTGGAGACGGGTTCCTTCTCCGCCCGCCAGTATCATGGTGAGTATGCCTGCCATCGTATTTCTCTCCCTGAGTTCATACCGTGAAAAGGTTTTCATGTTGCTGCAAAAAAACACCCCTAAAGGGGTGGTTTGCGGTGTGACAATTACCTTATCAGATCCCGGATGGGGCTCTCTACCTGTTTCCGGTGACTGGTTACACTTATTTACACTTTGCTCAGATAGACCTTGAATTTGGCATCGCTGCTGATTATGTCAGTCCGTTTGAAGTGCGTTTCCAGTATAGGTTGATATCGCAGGAAGGCGTTGGCGACTATGGTCAGGCCACCATTCGCCGACAGGTATTCAGGTGCCTTGGCGAGGAAGGTTTCGGTGGCCGCATAGAAGGTCTTGAGGCCGGCGTGGAAGGGGGGGTTGGAGACGATGTGGTCAAACTTTCCTGTGATGTCGGAATAGACGTCGGAGGCCTGGACTTGTCCCTGCAAACCGTTGATGGCCAGGGTGCGGCGGCTCGACTCCAGCGCAAGGGCGCTGATATCCACCATCTTGACCTCCAGCCCCGGATTGCGTTTGGCCAGCACAGAGCCAATGACGCCGGCCCCACAGCCGAAATCGAGCAGCTCGCCCCTCATCGGTGGCACCGCCGCCAGCAGCATCTGGGTACCGAGATCTAGTTCGGCAGCGCTGAAAACGCCGGGCAGGGCCAGCACGGTCAGTTCGGTGTCACCGGCCTTGCACTGGTAGCGGCCAAACCAGCTATCCAGCTCGAACGGGGCGACCGGCTTGCAGAGCTCGCCGTGATAGAGAGAGCAGCGGCGGGCCGAGTCGCGCTTGACTGGCTTGTTGCCATAGGCGGCCAGCAGCTTGTCGGCGCCATTGATGCCGCCGCGATTCTCCCCGGCCAGAAACAGGTCTGCACCCGCCTCCAGCAAGGGGGTCATCATGGCCAGCAGGTATTGGGCCTCTGCCTTGGCCTTGGGCATCAGCAGCAGCAGGGCATCGAAACGGGGGGCACCGCCCAGTTGGTGGTCGAACAGGATAGCGTCACCCAACGTTGCCTGCTGGCTGCGGTAGTAGCAATAATCCGTGGTAAACACAGTCAGGGAACTGGCCAGCTCAGCCAGCTGGCGGGGATAGTCATCCTCCAGGGTGCCGCAGACAAGTAGCCGTTTGCCGACAAAGAGGGCTTGGTTTCGTTCCAGCATCTGGCTGACGGCACTGATAGGGCTGCTCATCGGGTCTCTCCACGCAATTTTGGGCGGCCATTATACATAGCCCCTTTCGCCTTGACATTTATGCCGTGTTCCCGAAATATGCCCAGACACCATTTTTTGACCAGAGATGATGAAATGCGGTCCAACGAGTTGAAACGAAAGCACAAAAAAAGCCTGACATTCGGGCCTGCCGACGTTCGCGCGTAACCTCTCATCCCTGAGAAGATTCAACCCCGGTTGCGCAACCCGTACCGGGGTTTTTTATTAGTATTTTTACCGTATCCAGGAGAAGGAAATCCCATGTTTCAAGGTTCGATAGTTGCCCTGATCACCCCATTTCGACAGGGCCAGCTGGATGAGGCCGCACTGGCCCGCCTGGTGGAGTGGCACATAGAGCAGGGCACTCACGGCATAGTGCCGGTCGGTACGACGGGCGAGAGTCCGACCCTGACCCACGACGAGCATTGCCGCGTGGTGGAGCTGGTGGTCAAGCAGGTAGCTGGCCGGGTGCCGGTGATCGCCGGGGCCGGTTCCAACAACCCGGTCGAGGCCATTGAATATACCCGTCATGCCGAGCAGGCGGGGGCCGATGCCACCCTGCACGTGGCCGGTTATTACAACCGTCCCAATCAGGAGGGACTCTACTACCACTTCAAGGCGGTACACGACGCCACCAGCAAACCCATCATCGTCTACAACATTCCGCCGCGCGCCATCGTTGACGTGCAACCTGCCACCCTGGCCCGTCTGGCCGAACTGCCGCGCATCGCCGGCGTGAAAGATGCCACAGGTGATCTGGCTCGTCCCTGGACCGAGCGTCAGCTCATCAAGAAGCCGTTTGCCTGGCTCTCAGGTGAAGATGCTACCGCAGTGGCTTACAACATAGGTGGCGGGCAAGGCTGTATCTCTGTTACCGCCAACGTGGCACCCAGACTGGTGGCCGAGGTGCAGAACCTGACCCTGGCCGGCAAGTGGCAGGAAGCGCGTGAACTGCAGGACAAACTCATCCCGCTGCATCAGGCCATGTTTGCCGAGCCGAGTCCGGCAGGTGCCAAGTATGCGGTCTCCCTGCTGGGCTTTTGCAGCGAAGAGTGCCGCCTGCCGGTTATGCCGTTGTCCGAGGCGACCCGCGAGCGCATCCGTAGTGCGATGCAGGCATTGAATTTGTTATAAAAATTGGGCTCTGGATCGCGCTTTTGACTGCCTAGTCAATTAATGTGCAATGTTTGCCGATATACTCGCTTGGATACAACCAAGGATGGCAGGCATGCAGGAATGGGATCCAGAGCACTTCACCAGTTTTGAACACCTCTGTGAAGTGACACTGGCAGCAGTCAGGGAAAAGACAGAAGCCGAACAGATTTACCTGTGGTTGCGGGCGCCCGAGTCCCAACTTTACAGTTTTCAACTGGAGCAGGGGCTGATCTGCCTGAATGCAGAGGCCCTTGCGCCCGCCAAACTCCCCATCATCTTTATCGAACATGCGCTCGACAAGGGTCAGCTGGTGGTGGAGCAGACAGCCCCGACTGCCGATGTCTGGGAAACCGTTGAACCGGAAACGCCACGCCTGCGCGCCTGCTTCCCGCTCAAGCGCCACAAGGGGCTGGAGGCCGTGGTCTATCTGGAAACCCGCCGCCGTCTCGATCGCCTCTCCCGACGCCAGCAGCAGAGTATCCAGTTGCTGATGCACTACCTGGCCGCCGAGCTGGAGAGCCGATTGCTCGCCAGCCAGATCGATCAGGAGCGGGATCAGCGCAGACACACCCAGGCCGACCTCATCCGCAGTCAGGCGTTGCAGGACTCCTTCCTCAGCATGTTGCAGGCGCTCCATCAGGTGGGGGTCAAGCTTTCCCGCTGCGATAGCGAACAGCAGCTGCTGCACGATGCGGTGGCGCTGGCGCGTCAGGATCTGCAGTTTGATCGCATCGCCATCTTCCTGGTCGACGCCGAGTTCAAGACCATGCGTGGAACCTGGGGAACCAACGAGGCAGGTGAGCTCATCGACGAGCACCACTTCGTCAGCCCCATCCCGGAGCACCCCACTGTGCAGGAGGCGCTGCGTCGCAAGGATTATGTGCTGGTGCTGGAAGATGCGCCGCTCTACTACGAGAAGCAGGAGGTGGGGCGCGGCTGGAATGCCATGGTTTCGCTGTGGGACGGTGATATGCCCATCGGCTGGATCGCTGCCGACAACCTGTTGTGGCGTCGGCCACTCAAGGCCTACCAGAGCGAGATCTTCAAGCAGTACGCCGCCATGCTCTCCCAGCTGTTGATCCGCCAACGCACCCAGGCCGCGCTGGAGCATTTCAACCGGGAACTGGAGCTGAGGGTCAGCGAGCGCACCATGCAGCTGGCAGAAACCAACCGGGCACTGGAGGAGGCCAACAAACGACTGTCCATGCTGTCGCTGGAAGACCCCTTGACCGGCATCGCCAACCGTCGTCACTGGGATCTCACCATGCAACGGGAGTGGGAGTGGGCCCGTCGTCATCAGAGCTTGCTGGCGGTGTTGATGATCGATGTGGATGAGTTCAAGTCCTATAACGATCACTTCGGTCATGCCAAGGGAGACCTGTGTCTGCAACAGGTGGCCAGCCTGCTGCAGGAGGCGGAGCGACGACGCACCAATCTGGTGGCGCGCTACGGCGGGGAGGAGTTTGTGATCCTGCTGTGCGGTCCGCAGCCTGGTGAAGCCGAGCGGTTGGCCGAACAGATTCATCAGGGGCTGAGTGAATTAAAGATCCCGCATCCGGCTTCCCGAGTTGCTGATTTCATTACGGTTAGCATAGGCTTTAGCTATCTGGTTCCCTCGCTGGATGGAACATGGCAGAGCCTGACCGAACAGGCCGATCAGGCGCTCTATCATGCCAAGTCGCAGGGGAGGGCGTGTACGCTAGCCTATCGGTGAGCCCATGCTGTTACGTCGTTACCCCATCTTCAACCGCCGTCTTGCCCTCGTTGCCTATGGCATTGACTACCAGCTTGCCGACCCTGCCGAGTGGGCTCTGCTCGCAGCGCAATGCCGTCTGCTGGCCCAGGGGCGTCAATACTTGTTGCCCTTCAGCCATGAACAGCTCGATGAGCAACGTCCCTTGCTGTTTGACCCGGATACCATTCCGCTGGTCGAGGCCTCTGCCGAGCGTCTGCCCGCCTCGTTTCCCGTATTGACCCAGTGGCGTGACTACCGGCGGCGTCTGGCCGTGCACTGCGCCCAGCGCGAACCACGTTGGCTCAACGCCTGCCGTCTGCTGGTGTTCTGGACGGGAGAGGAGGGGATCAGCCAGCCGACCGAGCACAAGCGAATGGCCCTGGACATCGAGACCTGGGGGGATTTTTTGCCGCTCAAGGAGGCCGGGGTCGATTTCTTCGCCGGCGGTTTTCTTGCTCGTCCCGAACTGGTCAATCAGCGCGCCGCCCAGCCGGACATGAAGCTGGTGCAGGAGATACTGCAAGTCATCTGCCACGAGGAGTTCTCTTTTGCCAGGGTCGCCAGCCTGCTGGAGCAGGACGCCTGGCTGCCGGGCCAGCTGCTTACCTATGTTAATGCTCCCGGCTTTGATCACGTCAGCTCCATTACTTCTGTGCCGAGAGCCCTCTCCTATCTGGGGGAGCAGGAGATCCGCAAGTTCGTCCTCATCTACGGGCTGGCGCGGGTCAGCCATCACATGCCGGAGGCCTGTACCCGCATGGCCATCGCCCGTGGCCGCTTCTGCGAGCTGATTGCCATGACAGCGCTTGGCAAGGATGCCGCCAGCTGGGCCTTTCTGGTGGGATTGGTGCTGGATGGTTCACTGCTCTCTGCCCAGCTCAAGGCTCATCTGCCCAAGGATGTGCAGCGGGCGCTGGAGTTCCATGAGGGGCCGCTCTTTCATCTGTTCCAACTGGTGAAAACCTACGAGCAAGGAGACTGGCCGCTGCTTGCCCAGCTGGCACCGCACTACCAGCTGGATCCTGCCAGGCTGACACCCATCTATTTTCAGGCACAAATGTGGGGGCAAGCGTTTCTCGCCACCTAGGTCATGGCGATGAGGAGTGGCTCTGGCTAGAATGGGGACCCATTCTCAGACACGGATCCTGCACCATGACCCTATCCGGATTTCAAGGCCTGGTATTTGACCTCGATGGCACCCTGGTGGACTCAATGCCGCTGCATCTTGCCGCTTGGGAACACACTTCCCGAGAGTTTGGCTTTCGCTTCGATGCTGACTGGTTCTATGAGCTGGGCGGCATGCCGAGTCGAAAAATTGCCCTGCTGGTTGCCGAGCAGCAGCAGATCGCCCTGGATCCCGTGGTCGTGACCCGTTGCAAGACAGAGCACTATGTGGCCAATCTGCACAAGGTGGCCGTCTTTCCGGCCATGCTGGAACTGGTTGAGCGTTATCACAGCCAGATCCCCATGGGGATAGGCACAGGGTCGCCGCGTATCAATGCCGAGGCTGTGCTGCGCAATACCGGACTGGATCGCTACTTCTCCGTGGTGGTGACCGCTGACGATGTTGAGTTGCACAAGCCCCACCCAGATACTTTCCTGCTGGTAGCGAGTCGTTTAGGACTTGAACCGATGACCTGTCTGGTATTCGAGGATACGGGAATTGGCGTGCAGGCCGGTCAGGCTGCCGGGATGCAGACCTGCATGGTCAGGGATGGCAAGCCGGTCGACTTGCAGTACTGAAGAGAAAGCGGTGAGGGAGAGACACGAGCGGGCCAAGCATAGAGTCCATTCTCATACGGGACAGACATAATCAATGAGAATGGACTCGGTCACCCTTTGACGCAGTAATGGTCTCGGGGTGATTCAGGCAAGCCAGTTACTGCTCGCTGCTGCCGCCCTGATTGTCGTCGTAACGACTCGGGGCTCCGTGGGGGCGCGGCGCCATGGAGACGCGTGGCTTGCGGGCGCGCTGTATGCTGACCTGGGGACGGCCGGAATGCATGGCGATGGTGGAGATCTTGGCCTTGTAGACCAGCTGCTGGTTACCATGGGCATCGGTCAACAGTACGCTGTACTGGTCGAAGCCGCTGATGGTTCCTTCCAGCTTGATGCCGCTCACCAGGAAGATGGCGACCTGACTGCGATTTTTACGCAACCAGTTGAGGGCAGAATCTTGCCCGTTCCCGAGGGAGAAGGCTTGCTCAATCGTGGAGTAGCTTGGGGATTCAGTTGTCATAAATTATTGTCCCGCGGAAAAAAGTGGCGTTTGATTGTGCTAAATGGCTACTGGCTTGTCAAAGTCATTCTCACGCCCATCCCGTATGGTGTAACGACAGTACTGGTCGGCGGGGGCCGCGGCTGTAATAATTGGCGCCTCTGGCCCGTGGCGGGTCTCATCTTGGGGTTTCATCTTGCATCCGGTTTCAAACCTACACAAACCCACCTATACCCACGACGCGACCGCATGTGAAGAGTGTGACCTGCTGGTACCGGCCACAGTGCTGGCCGTGGGGGAGAAGAGCAGCTGTCCGCGCTGTGGCCATGTCCTGAGCGTCCATCTGCCGGAGCAGGAACGCAGGCCCATCTCCTATGGCTTTGCGGCCATCATCATGTTTGTACTCTCCAACTCCTTCACCTTTATGTCCTTCTCGGCCAAAGGGATAGGGCAGGAGATGACGTTTCTGCAGTGCATCACCACTCTGGTGGATCAGGGCTACCTGTTTCTTGGGGCTGTGCTGAGTTTGACTCTTATCGGCCTGCCGCTGGTCTATGTGGGCTCCATCATGCTGGTGCTGTGGCGGGTCGACAAGGATCTGCACAGCAATTCCCTGCGTGCGCTAGGCCGTCTGCTTTGCCGGATAAAACCCTGGCTGATGGTGGATGTGTTCCTCATCGGGGTGCTCATTTCGCTGGTCAAGCTGATGGGGATGGCTGATATCAAGATGGGGCTGTCGTTCTGGGCCTTCGTCGGTTACACGGTGCTGCTCATCAAGACGATCTCGTCGCTGGATCGCATGTGGCTGTGGCAGCGGCTGTTCGGGCCGACCGAACCCCGCGAGCTGGATGCTGATGCCGAGGCCAGCGCCATGGCATCCGGGTTGGTGGGGTGCCACATCTGCGGCGCTCTGGGTGAGGTGGGGGAGCACAGCTGCAAGCGTTGCGGTGAGCACCTGCACAGCCGCAAGCCGGGTGGCATCAACCGGACCTGGGCCCTGCTCTTCACGTCGGTGATCCTCTATGTGCCGGCCAACCTTTATCCCATCATGGATACCGTCTTCCTCGGGGATGACAGTCCTTCCACTATCATGGGCGGCGTGGTTTTGTTGTGGGCCATGGGGTCTTACCCCATAGCTGCAGTGATCTTCATCGCCAGCGTTGTGGTGCCGCTGGTGAAAATCCTGGCGCTGCTGTGGCTTTGCTATATGGTACAGCGCGGCCACGGGGCCTCGCCCCTTGGCAAGCTCAAGCTCTATCGCATGACTGAATTTGTGGGACGCTGGTCGATGATCGACGTCTTCGTGGTGGCCATATTGGCGGGCCTGATCCGGCTCGACAATCTGATGACCGTCTATCCGGGCCCTGCAGCCGTTGCATTTGCGGGTGTGGTGTTGATCACCATGGTAGCTGCCATGAGTTTCGACTCCCGCCTGATCTGGGATTTACAACAAGGAGAGCGCGAACGTGAGTGAGCGTAAGAAAAGGTGGAAACCCGGCTCTGATTTTCTGAGCTCGGCCGCCGCAATCTGGATGGTGCCGCTGCTGGCGCTGTTCATCGGGGTCTGGATGCTGTTCCAGCATTGGTATTCGCAAGGTCCCAGCTTCACCCTGACAGTGGCTACCGCCGAAGGGATAGTGGCGGGCAAGACGGTGATCCGCTCCCGCGAGGTGGAAGTGGGTCGTATCGAGGCAGTGGAGCTCAGTGAGGATTACAGCCATGCGGTGCTGAAGGCTCGCCTGACCAACGCTGCTGCCGGCATGCTCAAGAAAGACAGCCAGTTCTGGGTGGTCAAGCCCAGGGTTGGCCGGGAAGGGGTCTCCGGTCTCAGCACTCTGCTTTCCGGTGCCTATATCGAGCTGGCGCCTGGCAGAAAGGGCAAGCCCCTTGACGAATACGCCATGCTGGACAAGCCGCCACTGGCCTCCCAGGATGCCAAGGGGCTGCGGCTCTCCCTGAGCAGCCGGGATACCCGTGCGCTCGGGGTGGGGTCGCCCATCAACTATCAGGGCTTTACCATAGGCCAGGTGGAAGAGGCGAAATTCCTGCCCGAGAAGAGCGAGATGCAGTACCAGATCTTCATCAACACCCCCTATGACGTGCTGGTGAGCGCCAACTCCCGCTTCTGGATGACCCCGGGTTTCGAGGTCTCCATGAGCAGCGAGGGGATGAAGGTGAAGATGGATTCTCTGGAGAGTCTGCTCGACGGTGGCATCACAATGGGGTTGCCGCCCGGCTGGGCCCCCGGTGAGCCGGTCAAGCAGATGGATGGTTTCACACTCTTCCAGGATGAAGCCAGTGTGCTTGCCGGTAGTCTGGATCAGTTCATCGATTACGTGTTTCTGTTTGAAGACAGTGTCGGTGGCCTGCATCCGGGGGCTGCGGTGGAATATCGCGGCATCCGGGTCGGTACCGTCATCTCGGCCCCCTACCTCATCGACGAGAAAGGGGTACAGATGTTCCAAAGCCGACAGATACCGGTACTGGCGCGCATCGAGGTACAGCGGCTCTCTCACCGCTATGCCAATGCTGAGAAGGAGCAGTGGCGTGCCCTGTTCGGCAAGCAGTTCAAGGAAGGGTTGCGGGCAACGCTCAAGACCTCCAGTCTGCTGACCGGGGGCAAGGTGGTGGATCTGAACTTCTATCCGGACGCACCCAAGTATCAGGCCGTCAAGCTGGCCGGCTATCAGGTGTTCCCGACCGTTCAGGCCGGGCTGGACCAGATCGAGCGCAAGGTGAACCAGATCCTCGACAAGTTCGTCGACATGGACACGGCCAAGACGCTGACGCAGGTCAACAGCACCCTGGCCACGCTGGATCAGACCCTCAAGAGCATCAGTGCCGTGAGTTCCAATCTGAACAAGTTTACCGGTCAGAGCTCGACCCAGCAGTTGCCGGCGTCCTTGAACGACAGCCTGAAGCAGTTGCAGAGCACGTTGCAAGAGTACGATGCCAACTCCCAGACCAATCAGGATCTGCGCCAGTCGGTACAGTCGCTCAATCAGCTGATGCGTGAGTTGCAGCCTCTGGTGCATTCACTCAACGAACAACCGAGTTCGTTGATCTTTGATCGCGCCCGTCCCCGCGATCCTGAGCCCAAGCGAGGTCAATGATGAAAAAGCAGATAATGACGCTGGCCTTGCTGGGCCTGCTGGCGGGTTGCAGTTCGGCCCCGACGGTGCTGCACTACTACTCTCTCGATGCCGCAGCACTGCCGGCGGCCGCGGTGACGGCGCAACCCCAGCATCAGCTGGTGTTGCGTCCGGTTGCGCTGTCGGGCCAGCTGGACAGGGTCAGTCTGGTCTATCAGCTGGAAGGCAATGAGCTGCACTTCGCCGAGTATCATCGCTGGGCAGGCTTCCTCGATGCCCAGCTCAATCAGCTGACCCTTAGTGGCTTGTCCAGCCGCCTGCCCGGCTGGGTGGTGCGTCAGGACGGTGCCCG
The DNA here is from genome assembly GCF_027705025.1 of Aeromonas sp. D3. Lineage (NCBI taxonomy): Bacteria > Pseudomonadati > Pseudomonadota > Gammaproteobacteria > Aeromonadales > Aeromonadaceae > Aeromonas > Aeromonas sp. D3. The sequence goes on from NZ_JAPDBE010000001.1 coordinate 58,801, forward strand.
CAAGGGCCCTGTCCTGAGCATCTCGGTCGAACGTTTCCAGGGACGCCACGATGGGCGTGCCGTGCTGAGCGGCCGCTGGCGCTTGTTGACGGAAGAGGGCACCGTCTTGCGTGATGTTCCCTTCCAGCAGGTGCGAGTGCTGCCAGCCGACGGCTATGGTTCTCTGGTCAGCGAGCTGGGACAAGGCTGGGAACAGCTGCTTGACCAGATTGCGGCAGAGGTGCGCAAAGGCGCCTGAGTCTGACGTGAATGAAAACGGGAGGCTGATGCCTCCCGTTTTTTATCGTGGCGCCACCAGAGTGGCGTCATGAGACTATTGCTGAACTTCCGATACTCCCTCCACCTTGACCTCGACCCGGCGATCCGGGGCCAGGCAGACGATCAGCTCATGCTTGGATTTGCTGGTGCAGCTGTCGCCGGTGACAGGGGACCCTTTGCCACGCCCCTCCACGTTGACCTTGCCCGCTGGCAGGCCTTTGCCGACGAGATAGTCAGCGACTGTCTGTGCACGCTGCTCCGAGAGCCGCTGGTTATAGGCATCCGAGCCGATGCGGTCGGTATAGCCGATCACGGTAGCGACGCCATCCGTGGGCCGGGCTGCCTCAATCTCACCGTAGAGGGTATCCAGCGCTTGCCCGCCTTCCGGTTTGAGGGTCGCCTTGTTGAAGTCAAACAGTACGTCCGAGCTCAGGGTGAATTGCTTCTCGACCATGACGGGCTCCGGGGCTGGCGTAGGCGCCGGGGCTGCTACCACAGGGGCGACCTGGCCGAAGCGATAAACCACGGCGACGGCCAGCAGACCATTGTCCATGCGCAGACCCGTTTCTTCCCGGTCGCCATACGGCGAGCTGTATTGGTATTCGAGGCGGGCGGCCCAATCCCGATTAAAGGCATATTCTGCGCCGAGTGCCCCGACGAAGTTGAAGCGGCCGTCGTTATCCAGCTCATCGCTGCTGGTCCAACCGTATCCACCCCCGACGCGACCGTATAGATCCAGATTCTCTGCCACCGGGAAGCCGAGTTTCAGGGTCAGCTGAGCCAGTTGGGCTTCCACTTTATCGTTGAAAGCTGCGCCGTTACGGGTCCCGTTGTATTTGTAGTTGCCCAGGTAGTCGTAACCCAGCTCGATCCCCAGATTCTGGTTGACCTGATAACCGGCGAAAGCACCGGCACCCACTTCATCGTTGTCGTCGTTGAGCGAGGTAATAGTGTTGTGCTCGTCGACACCGTAGAAGTTGGACCAACCCAATTTGGCACCGCCATACCAGGTGTTGTCTTGTCCGGCTGCGTGGGCGTTGGCCGCAAGCAAGCCTGAAACCAGTAAGGTAATCAGTGATTTATTCATGTTGAGCCTCTGCAATTGCATGTTGGGTGAGGGGGGATCTGGTGTCACCTCTCCTCTATGGGTCGGGGCTTGTAGCACAGCCACAACAGATTAACAGTAGTCCCTTTCCTCAGGTTCTCAAGCAACTGATATAAAACATATTGTGATTATTATTCCCACAGCCGGTTGGCGTGATTTGATCTCTGGGGCGGGGCAGCAATAGTTAAGCGAGGCAGGATCACACCGAGGTGGAGATGAACGGCAAATGGATATGGCTGTGCTGGTCACTGTGGTTGGCCCCGGGTTGGGCCGTCGAAACCTTGCAGGTGGTGACCGAGGATTATGCTCCTTACAACTATCTGGAGGAGGCCGAGATCAAGGGGCTGGGCACAGAGGTGGTGGAGGCCATGCTGGAGGAGGCGGGGTTTGAGTACAATCTGGATATTTACCCCTGGGCGAGAGCCATTTCACTGGCTCGCAGTCGGCCCAATGTGCTTATTTACAGCATCAGTCGCTTCCCCGAGCGTGAGGCGCAATTTCAGTGGATAGGGGTGATCGCCAAGATCAACTTTCATGTGTTTGCCCTGGCCAAGCGTGACGACATCAAGCCATTCAGCGAGTTGTCGCAGGCGCGAACCTGGTCCATCGGCACTGTGCGCAATGATGCGCTGGAGCAGTACCTGATGGGGCGCAATTTTTCCAACCTGCAGCGCAACAACAATAACGAGGCCAATATGTTGAAGCTGTTGATGGGGCGGATCGACCTCTGGCCCGTGTCGCAGGAGTCGGCGAATTACTATGTGCGTCAGGCGGGCTACGATCCCAGCACCCTCAAGATAGTGCACGACATCGAGGACTTTACCGGAGGAGAACTCTATGTGGCAGCGAGCCTGGAGACGGCGCCGGAGGTGATCAAGCGGCTGCAGGAGGCGCTGGCCACCATCAGGCAGAACGGCATCTATGACGGTATCGTGAAACGTTACCGTTGAGCCAATAGGGGAGCGAAGGAGCAAAAAGAAGGGGCCGACCATGTGTCGGCCCCTTGTCATCAGTGGGTGAGGAACTCGTACTGGTTCTCGATGAAGGTGGCGGCGCGCTCGCTCAGGGCTGCGTGCACGACAGTGGTCGGGTGTACCTGATCCCAGAACATCTTGCCCTCACAGTTGAGGGGGCTGGCGCTGCGGCGGGCCATAGGACTGGCAACGGCCTGTGCCAGCAGCGGGCTGCCGGCGATGGCGAGGCGTTCCTGCGGACTGAAGGCGGAGAGCTGGCGGTCGGTGCTGGCACTGCGGGTGGCAAACGGCTTCCATACATAGCCGCCGTCGTAGCAGGGGGTCTCGACGTCGCTCAGGCCGAAGTTCTGCGGATCACGCAGCATCTCGGCAAATTGCTTGTCGATCTCGAACAGCTTTACCATGCCGGTGGGGGCCAGCTGGCGTGCCAGGTTCAGCAGCAGCTGGTTGTGATAGGCGGAGACATGGCTGACCGCCTCGACCACCTTCTGACTGCGAGCTGACGGGTTCTGGCCCAGATCCGGCAGGTTGAACAGCAGTATCTGCTTGGCACCGTTCAGTACCATGCGGTTGGCCGCATCGCTGATGGCATCGCGAACCCGCTTGGCATCCTGCTCCGTATTCCAGCCATAGGCCAGATAGTCATTGGCACCGACCCAGAGGATCACCAGATCGTCCGGCTTGAAGCTGTCTTTCTGCAAGAACTGGGTGACCTCGTAGTCCAGGTTGTTGATGACCTGATACTTGGGATTCCAGGAGATCTTGTTGTAAGCCACGGCAGTGGCACCGCCTTCCGCTTCGTTGGCGATGGTCAGACCCGGGAACTGTTTGGTCAGCTGCTCCAGCCAGACGGGTCCGTTGGAGAAGCGGCCCTCATAGTAGGGGGGGCTGGAGGGGAGGTAACCGCGCATCTTGCTGTACATTTTGCCGGTATCGGAGAGGCTGTCGCCGAACATCACGATCCGGGAGAAGGCGGGGCGACTCTCGGCTGCCTGAACTGTCAGCGCGATCAACCCCAATAAACAAACAAACCATTTTTTCATCTTGTTGTTCTCATTGATGTGAAGCAGGTGGTGCCTGCAGGCTTTTCCTCGATGCGGCAAGCTGGGCTGGGAACCCATTTTGCCATTTTGCAGCGTAACCAGCCGAATTAAATTTCGCAGCAGGTGGGGTTGATTAAATCGATTACGGTCACATGCCCTTCACCCAGATGGGGAGGCTTCACGTTTGTTTCACGCACCAGGCCTCACACTCATCTCGTACCCAATCACAGGAGCATGAAATGAACAAGGCAAGCGTAATCGGTCTGTTGACCCTGATGTCCATCTCTTCTTTCACCATGGCGGCCTTCACAGGTCCGCAGGAGCAGAACAAGGTATCCGTTGCCCAGTTGAAGGATCTGGCCGATGACAGCTGGGCCACCCTGGAGGGTAACCTGGTCAAACACCTGGGCGGCGAGAACTATATGTTCCGCGATGCCAGTGGCGAAGTGGAAGTGGAAGTGGATCAGGATGTGTGGCGTGGCACCGAAGTGGGCCCGGACGATCTGATCCGTATCCGTGGTGAAGTGGACCACAGCTGGAACAAGACCGAAGTGGAAGTGGAGAGCTTGGAGAAGGTAGGCGCCACACCGCAGAGCAAGGGCGGGTTTATCGCCAAGTAAGGTACAACCGCAGCACAGGTCATATGTAAAAAGGGCGCCTCCAAAGAGGCGCCCTTTTGTTTTGGCCGCTAGCCGGTGCGGGCCAGCGTGCGTTTGAACCCCTTTTCGGCCTGATTGACCTTGTAGAGGTAGCGGCGCGCTTCCGCCTTGGGATGTTGCTCTGTCAGGATCTGGTAGACCACTTCTGGCGAGAGCTGGTTGATCTTGCCGGGCGCAGCTTTGCGGTCGCTGGAGAAGGTGTTCAGCACCCCGCCTGCACCACCGTTGTAAGCCGAGATGACCGCATAGCGACGTGAGAGCGGGTCCTGGATATCCGCCAGATAGACGGTCTGCAACAGATGCAGGTAGGCGGTTCCCACGTCTATGTTGTAGGCCGGATTGAACAGATCATCCCGGGTTGGCTGGCCATTCTTGCCCTTGACCCTTACATAGACATCCCGTCCTGCGGTGGCCGGGATCACCTGCATCAGGCCGTAGGCGTTGGCGTGGCTGACCGCATAGGGGTTGAAACTGCTCTCTGTCTTGATCACCGCATAGATCAGGCTCTCTGCCACCCCGTACTTGCGGGACGCTTGACGAATGATGCTGGCGTACTTGTAACCCCGCTTGTCTTCATGGTTGGCCACCATGGGAATATCGACGAAGAAGATGGTACGGATCCCCAGAGTGCGTTTCTTCATCGCCGTGCTGAGCAGGTAGTCGGCGTAACGCTCGGCGCGCCAGTCGAAGCGGATCGGCTGCCCCTGGTTGTCCAGCACCTGACCATAGAGGAAGGGTTTGCCACCGGGCAGGATTTCCCGATCGGAGTACAGATCCACCTCAGCCGGATCGTCCGGGGTCAGCAGTGTCTCTATGATGGCGCGGCGCAGGTGAGCCTGGGGGTCGAGTCCGGAAACCGTCTCCACCATGATGTGGCCGCTGGAGAAATTGATGTGGGCACGGCTCTTGTACTGATCCGTGTATTTGACATAGTCAAACTTGCCCGCAAACAGCGCCTCACGCCCCCATATCTCGTTCACGTTATGGGAGAGCGCGCTGATCATGTGTTCGAAACCGCGAATGTCCTTGCCGTTGACCAGAGCGTCATCCTCGCTCCCGCTGGGCTTGGGGGAAGATGAGCAGGCAGAGAGAAACAGCAGGGTGCAAAGCAGCCAAAAAATTCGGCCCATAGGATCCTCAAACAGGGCGGCGAAGCCGCCCGTCATTCATTGGCTGTGAGCTAAGAGATACATAGCCGTCTCTGGCTCACAGGTACAACTCATTGGCTGGGAGGGGTATAACCATCGATGGCCACTTCACCCGCTTCAAACAGGTAGCTCACCATCTCTTTTTCCAGCAGCTGACGATGCTCCAGGTTCATCATGTTCAGCTTCTTCTCGTTGATCAGCATCACCTGCTTCTTCTGCCATTCGGTCCAGGCTTCCTTGCTGATGTTGTCAAAAATCCGCTTGCCGAGTTCACCGGGGTAGAGTTGGAAATCCAGGCCCGGGCCCTCTTTTTTCAGGCGTTGGCAAAATACAGTACGGCTCATGTTGACCTCTATGGTTGTAAGTCCGGGTAGGCAAGCAGGCGGGCCGTGGCGGCTGCCAGTCCCACCTCTGCAGGATGGCGTAAGTTATACCAGAGTCGGTTATCCGCTTCCATGAGCTGGGGGGCAGGTGGTGCATCCATTTCAATCAGAAAAGGCTGAATATCGAGATGGAAGTGGCTGAATGTATGCCGAAATCCGCTCAGCTCCCGATAATCGTGGCCGTTCAGCCCGAGCCGCTGCAAGAGTCCGTCGATTTCGGCTGGTGACTCCACCTGCGGGAAGCAGTAGAGCCCGCCCCAGATCCCCTGCGGCGGCCGCTTCTCCAGCAGCAGCTCGTCGCCGTGACGAATGAGCAGCATGATGCCGGTGCGGGCCGGAATGCTCTTCTTCGGCTTTGAGTTGGGGTAGGCGGTGGGCTTGCCCTGCGACAGCCCCTGGCAATCGGCCTGCACCGGGCAGCGGTCACAGGCGGGCTTGCTGCGGGTGCAGACGGTGGCGCCCATGTCCATCATGGCCTGGTTGTAGTGGGCCACGCCGAGTTTGGGGGTAAGGCGGATGGCGAGCTCCCACAGATCGTTCTCCACCTGTTTCTGGCCGGGCCAGCCCGGCAGTGCCAGCCAGCGGGTGAGTACCCGCTTCACGTTGCCATCCAGAATGGCGTGGGGCTGCCCAAGGGACAGGGAGAGCACGGCACCTGCGGTGGAGCGGCCAATGCCGGGCAGAGCCATCACCTCTTCCAGCCGCTCCGGAAACAGGCCGCCATGCAGATCGCGGATCTGCTGTGCCGCCTTGTGCAGGTTGCGGGCGCGGGCGTAATAGCCGAGCCCGGTCCAGTGGTGCAGCACCTCGTCGATGGGGGCGTCGGCCAGGGCCTGCACGTCAGGGAAGCGGGCCATGAAGCGCTGGTAATAGGGGATCACTGTGGCGACCTGGGTCTGCTGCAGCATGATCTCGGAGACCCAGACCCGATAGGGGGTCTTGTCCTGCTGCCAGGGCAGTGTCTTGCGGCCATGGACCTGATACCAGTCGAGGATCCGGGTGGCGAAAGTCGCGTTGTCTGAGTTGTTCACATTATGCTCATGTTATTGATTAAAAAGGGGAGCTCTCGGGCTCCCTCTTGAAATTGACATCAGGTCAGCGGGGCTGCCCCGGTTTTTGGATAACGATTGGCTCAGCCGCGCCAGTCCTGCAGTGCCTTGAGGCTGGCGTTCTGACCTGCCACCTGCAATATGATGTAGTCCTGTGCTATGGCGATCAGGGTCACCCCGGAGGCGACCTCGCTCCCCTCGCGAAACTCACGTCCGTTCAGCATCACGGCCCGTTTGGCCGGATTGGAAGAGAAGACGTGGGAGCCGTAGGAGAGGGCGGGGATCCGTTGCTTCAGCTCCAGAGGCAGGGCGCTGATCGGCATGGCCTGCGCCTCGGGTTGGGCCTGCGGTACAGCCTCTTCCATCAGCGGCGTGTTGTTGAGGGCATTCATGATGCGCTCGGCCAGCCCCTGGCTGCTGTTGGCAGCCGGCGTTTTGTTCTCGGGCACCGCTCTGGGACGGACCACGGGTTCAGGCAGCGGCGGGGGCAGTGGGCGGGTAATCATGGGCCTGGGCTCGATGCGCACGAAGGGGGGAGTGACCACCTCTTTCACTTCGATTGTCTTCTCGATGGGGCGGTTGTTGAGCAGGTGCCAGCCATAGTTGGCGCCAGCGCCCATCAGCAGAGCAAGAGGGGCCAGCAGCCACCAGATCCAGCGCCGGTTCTGTTCCTCTTCCTGGGTGACGGGCAACCCCATCGCCGGAATATGCGAGGTGAACTGGGGCTGATCGGCCCGGCGCAGCGCCTTGAGCAGGGTAGACATCAGGAAGCCTCCTCGGACAGTGTGACCATGGACTCGTCGTCCATGGCATCCAGTTTGGCCGGCGTGCCGGTGCGCTTGGACTCATCTTCCAGTCTGGGCATGGGTTCACCGGCCATCACGTTGAGACGCAGCAGTGTATTGCTGCCGGCTATGCCGTCCGGATTCAGCCCCTGCTCGCGCTGGAACTGCTGCAACTTGCTCTTGAGCTCGGCGTCGAAGCGACGCACCTTGCGATCCGGCTGTTGCAGGGCACGGCTGAGGGCGTTGTCCAGCCACTGCACCTGGGTCGCCCCGGCATTGTTGCCGATCAGGGCGACGCCGCCCTTGGGCATGCGCCACAGCAGGGTGTAGCTGCCACCCCAGAAGTCGGACAGCCACTGCCTGTCCACTTGCCAGCTCTGGTTGCCGATGAGCAGATTGGCTTTGTCCGGCCCCAGGCTCACCAGAGTCGCGTAGTAGATGCCGCCGGTTTCGTCGGTCAGGCTGATGAGGGCCGGGTGCTGCAGGGCCTGCAGATCCGCCAGCGAGGCGTCGCCCTCCTGGCAGCGCAAGCCGGCGCGGGGTGCGTTGTCGCAGGTCGCCTCCTCCAGCTCGGTCTGGTAGCCCCACACCTTGTAGAGATTCTGCATGGCACTGTCCGGTTCCAGCGCCTGATTGATGGCGCGTGTCAGCTGTTCCTGCTGCTCAGGGGTGTCGTCCACCTTGACCGGCACCTCCACCTTGACCACGGGGCGCTCGGGGAAGAAGCCGAAGAACTGCCAGCCCCACCAGCCGGTGGCGACCAGCAAGGCCCCCGCCAGAGCGACCATGAGGCCGGACTGCCAGGTGCCCTCGTCGCGAATGCCGCTCACCTCATAGGCCGCCAGGCTGATGTCGCCGTGAACTATCTTGTGGCTGCCACGGGCGAAGGCGGCGATCAGGGCGCGATCGCAGATAAGGTTGATAAGGCGGGGAATGCCGCCGGAGAGGCGGTGCAGGGTCTGAGTCGCCTTGGGGGTAAAGATGGGCTGGACGCAGCCCGCGACCTGCAGCCGGAAGCGCACATAGGCATCCACGTCCTGATGCGAAAGGGGCAACAGGTGGTAACGGGCCGTGATGCGCTGGGCCAGTTGGCGTAGCAGGGGCTGGCGCAGCATCTGTTGCAGCTCTGGCTGGCCGATGAGCACCACTTGCAGCAGCTTCTTCTCGTCGGTTTCCAGATTGGTGAGCAGACGCAGCTGCTCAAGCACACCGGGCAGCAGATGCTGGGCTTCATCCACCAGCACAACGCTGCGCTTGCCTGCCGCCAGGTTGGCCAGCAGGTGATCGCGAATGAGATCGAACAGCAGCTTGAGGCCAGCGTCCTTGTCGTATGGCAGCTGGAACTCGTCGCAGATGGCCGCCAGCAGGTCGCGCTCGGTCAGGGATGGATTGAGGATGTAGGCGATCTCGGTCTCGGCCGGCAACTGCTGCAACAGGCAGCGGGAGACGGTGGTTTTACCGGTTCCCACTTCCCCGGTCAGCAGCACGAAGCCGCCGCCATCCTGCAACCCGTAGTTGAGATGGGCGAGGGCCTCCCCGTGACGTTCACTCATATAGAGATATTTGGGGTTGGGCGAGATGGAGAACGGGGGCTCCGACAGACCGAAGAACTGTGTGTACATAAGGATCCATTCCATTGTTATGGGCGGCAGGTTAAAGCCTCCCCACCGGGATGTCAAAGACCCGGATGCCATAAGGGGGGCTGGCGCCTGCCTCGCTCCACGTCGGCGTTTTGAGCGGGGCCAAGGGATCGAAAGTGCCGCCATGGTGTGAGCCGGGAGGTCAGTGCACCTGCTGGCGAAAGCTGTAGTTTGTGGCACGGCAGGGTTATCGCCAGCGAGGTGGGGAGCAGGCATAGTCTCTGTTGGCTAAACCGGTATAATCGGGGCAGGTTTATCAAGGGAGACGCAGATTGCAGACTTATCTGGTTGGGGGCGCGGTGCGGGATCGCCTGCTGGGATTGCCGCAAGGGGATAGAGACCACCTGGTGGTGGGGGCAACTGTGGAGCAGATGCTGGCGCTGGGGTTCACTCAGGTTGGCCGGGATTTCCCCGTGTTTCTCCATCCCAAGACCCAGCAGGAGTACGCGCTGGCCCGCACCGAGCGCAAGCAGGGCCGCGGTTACACAGGGTTTGTCTGCCACGCATCCCCCGAAGTGACGCTGGAGCAGGATCTGCTGCGCCGGGATCTCACCATCAACGCCATTGCCGAGGATGAAGAGGGGCGGCTGCATGACCCCTACGGCGGTATCCAGGATCTGGAACAGCGTATGCTGCGTCACGTCTCCCCGGCCTTTGCCGAGGATCCGCTGCGCATCCTGCGGGTTGCCCGTTTCGCCTCCCGCTTCCACGCCCAGGGCTTCGTGGTGGCCCCCGAGACGCTGGCGCTGATGCGCGAGATGACCGACGCCGGCGAGCTGGCTCATCTGACCCCGGAGCGGGTCTGGAAGGAGCTGGAGAAGGTGCTGCTGGGGCAGACCCCTCAGGTCTTCTTCGAGGTGCTGCGTGAATGTGGCGCCCTCAAGGCGCTGTTCCCCGAGCTGGACGCCCTGTTCGGTGTGCCTGCGCCCGCCAAGTGGCATCCGGAGATCGACACTGGTATCCATACGCTCATGGTGCTGGCGCAGGCGTGTCGTCTCTCCCCCGAGCTGGCGGTGCGCTTCGCCGCCCTGTGCCACGACTTTGGCAAGGGACTGACTCCGCCCGCCTTCTGGCCGAGCCACCACGGTCACGGCCAGAAGGGACTGCCGCTGATCCGCGACTTCTGCGAGCGTTTTCGGGTGCCGAACGACTGCCGCGATCTGGCCCTGCTGGTGAGCGATCTGCACACCCATATCCACATCGCCTTCGAACTCAAGCCCGCGACCCTGCTCAAGGTGTTCGACAAGGCGGATGCCTGGCGCAGACCCGAGCGTTTCGCCCAGCTGCTGGACGCCTGCCGCGCCGACGTCCACGGCCGTACCGGCTTCGAGGAGCGGGTCTATGCCGAGCCCGACTATGTGGCACAGGCGCTCGGCGCGGCCCAGGCCGTGCCCGTGAAGGAGATAGTGGCAGCCGGTTTCAAGGGGGAGGCCATTCGCGAGCAGCTCGCCAAGCGCCGGCTCGATGCCATCAGTCGGGTGCGCGACGAGTGGACTTTTATCGACGAGGAGTAGCCTCTTTTGCCGCCAGATATAAAAAAGCCCGGGTCAGTGACCCGGGCTTTTTGCTGCGGCTTGCGTCAAGAGAAGCAAGCTTGCAAGACGTAGAAAATGGCGATGGCCAGGATGGCTCCTGCGGGCAGGGTAATGATCCAGGAGACCACTATGTTGCGCAGTACACCCAGATTCAGCGCCGCAATACCGCGCGCCAGACCGACACCCATGACGGCACCGACCAGAGTCTGGGTGGTGGAGATGGGCAGACCCGTACCGGAGGCAATCACTACGGTCGCGGCAGTTGCCAGCTGGGCGGCGAAACCACGGCTCGGGGTCAGGTGAGTAATACCGGTACCGACCGTTGCCATTACCTTGCCGCCCATGGTCGCCAGACCGATGACGATACCTATGCCGCCAAGGGGCAGGATCCACCAGGCGATGGAGGACTGACCGGCGATCTCGCCACCTGACGCCACTATAGAGGCGACAGCAGAGAGCGGACCTATGGCGTTGGCCACGTCGTTGGAGCCGTGAGCAAAGGCCATGGCACAGGCAGTGATCACCATCAGGATGCCAAATACCTTCTCCACGTTGGCGAAGTGCATCTTGCTGTCATCTTGCGGGTTGTACTTCTGGCCGCGAATGTAGAGCCAGCCGGCAAACGCCACGGCGATGGAGATGGCGACGGATAGCATGATCCCTTCGCCGTCGGTGAGGTGCAGACCGACGTGGGTCAGCCCCTTCTTGATGGTGACCAGACAGATCACCAGTGCTGTCAGGAACATGTAGAAGGGCACGTAACGCTTGGCGTTGGCCAGAGGATCATCTGTGTTGAAGATGAGCTTCTGCACGCTGATGAACATGAAGTAGGCGATGATGCCGGAGATGGCCGGAGTGATGATCCAGGAGCCGACGATGCCGCCGAACTTGCTCCATTGCACCGCTTCCGGACCAATGCTCACCATCGCAAAACCGACGATAGCGCCAATGATGGAGTGGGTGGTCGAGACAGGCCAACCAAAGTAAGAGGCCAGGATCAACCAGGAGCCCGCCGCCAGTAGAGAGGCGATCATGCCGAGCACCAGCAGATCCGGTGTATCGGCAAAGGCATTGGTATCTATGATGCCATTGCGGATGGTGGCGGTCACTTCACCGCCCGCCAGATACGCACCGGCAAACTCGAAAATCATGGCGATGATGATTGCCTGACGTATGGTCAGGGACTTGGTGCCGACCGATGTGCCCATGGCGTTGGCCACGTCATTCGCGCCTATACCCCAGGCCATCAAAAAGCCGAACAAGGCCGCCACGAGCACCAGAGTAGTGCCGTAATTCGCGATAATGTCCATTAATAGTGTTTACCCAGTCAGTCGATTACGAACGAGCCAGCATCAGTTCCAGACGGGCGCCAACGCGCTCGGCCTGGTCTGCCAGGTCACCAACCCATTCGAGGATCTTGTAGAGGAACATAACGTCGATCGGATTGTACTTCTGCTCAACGGCTTGCAGCTGTTGGCGCAGCCCGATCTGCATGGTGTCAGTATCGTCCTCGATAAGATCCAGCTGGTGGATCATCTCGGCAACCATTTCAACTTCTCGTCCTTTGAAGCCGGTTTCGAGCAGCTCATCGAGTTCTCCGATGGCTTTTTCGGCTTGGGCGGTCGCATCGATACAACGTTTGAGATAGGCCATGAAATCGGCGCGCATCTCGGCAGGGAATTCCATTTTACGACCAAGCATGCGACCGGAGATATCCTTGGCACGGTTGGCAATCTTGTCTTGTTGAGTCAGCAGCTCCAGCAGGTCGGTACGGGCGACCGGCAGGAAGAGACCACGAGGCAGTTTCAGACGAATTTCACGTTTGAGGATGTCCGCCTCTTTTTCCAGCTGGGCGATATGTTCCCGAATCTTCTCGGCATCTTCCCAACGGTCTTCGGCCACGGCATCAAAGAAGGGGATGAGCTGCTCGCAGCACACGTGAACCTTGACGATATGCTTCTGTAACGGCTTGATGGGGGACTTGGCAAAAAGCCCCAAAATAGTATTTACTGGCATGGTCAAACCTGTGTCGGTGAAAAAACACTCGATACGATGTTATGAGGCGCGCATGGTAACCGAACTGCGCCATCAATAAAACCGTGAATTAATCCTGATGTATCGCAGGCATTATATCCTCGCGTTCAGTATCATGCCCCCCCAAGTTGCCTGCCAGCCCGGAATGACTATGCAAACTGAGATCGAGATAAAGTTTTTTGTCTCACAAGACATTCAACAATCATTATCCAACCTGCTGAATTCTATCGAAATTACATCCAATGCCCAGGTGGAGCTTGGCAATGTCTATTTCGATACGCCGACCCTGGATTTACGTCGGCTCGAAATGGGATTACGTATTCGTCGCAGTGACGATTTTGCCGAGCAGACGATTAAATGCCGGGGTCAGGTGGTGGGGGGATTGCACGCCAGGCCTGAATACAATGCCCCTGTGCATGGGGATGTTCCGATGCTATCTGCCTTTCCGGACGAGATCTTCCCGAGTCTGTCTGTCCGCGACGAGATCCAGGGCAAGCTGGTTGCCCAGTTCCGTACCGATTTCCTGCGTCGTCACTGGCTGATTGCCTTCGAGGGAGCCGAGATCGAGCTGGCCTGGGATCAGGGCGAGATCGTCGGCTCGCTGGGAAAAACGGCCATCAACGAACTGGAACTTGAGCTTAAATCCGGCGATGCCAGCGCCCTGTTCGCGCTGGCAGAACGGCTGACCGTGCTGGGTGGTGTCAGGCTGGGCGCGCAATCCAAGGCGCAGCGCGGCTATCGGTTGGCAGGGCTCGGCAAGCCGCTGGCGTTGCAATCCTTGCCTGTGGTCAATGTGGTCAATGCCGCTATGCTCATCACCTCGGGCCTGCAACATTGGCAACATCATGAGCAGTACTGGCTGGAACAGGCGGACCCCGAGCAGCGAAGCCTGGCGCTGCAAGAGATCCGCCAAGGTATTGCGCTTGTCATTGAGGCGGCCGATACGCTGGTGGCACCGGCCTGGCTGGCGGCGCTGACCGACTTGTCGACTCATCTGGCCTTGCTGGCGCAAGACGTGGCCGAACCTGAGTGGCAGACGGCACTGTCTGCTCTCTTCCATCGGGCTGACTATGTGCGGCTCCAACTGGCCATCGCCGCCTGGTTGCACGCAACTGCATGATGCTTGTGCCCGGCGGGCGTGACGGGTAGTGACGAAAAAGGTGAGCCCGGGCTCACCTTTTTCATGGTCGACACTCTCATCACAGGCGAAGGCTTCAGACTTGGGTGTAGACCAGTCCTGTGCTGCGAACCATGTCTTCCCCTTGGCAGAGTTGCGCCAGCCCGCTGGTGTCACAGGGCTGGCCGTTGTGCTCGATACAGAACTCGAATCGGGTCTGGGACTTGATGGGGGTATGGTCCGGATTGGCGGTAGTCGCCTGCCACTGCCACTGTTGCAGCGTCTCTATGGCGACCTCGCTGAATTGTTCGTCACTGCGAGCTAGTACGCGGATCTGCTCGGCTTGACCCGCTTCATTGATCACATACTCGAGTGAGGTGCATCCCATCTTTTCGGCCAGAATGGCCTCCTTGGGATAGCGTGACTCCACTCTGGTCAGGGGGGTCCACTGGGCATTCACATCCGTGATGTTGCTCAGGGGGAGTGAGGTGAGGTGCACGCTCTGGGTCTGGTGACTGCAACCGGTCAATACGCACAGGGCGCCCAGTAAAAGAGTGGCTTTCATGTTCGCTTCCCTTCGTTCGCTTTATTGTTCCTGGCGGGGCCCGCCCGCCGCTCGGCAGGGTTATTAATAAAATATTCAGCTACGAATGAAAACCCTTTGCGGGCGGCAGGCCATAAAAAACCGCCTTTCGGCGGTCTTTTCATCCTTTTCTGACTCAGTAGTAGCCAGTGTCATCCGGGCTCGGTCTGGTCTTGAAGCGGCGATGTAGCCACATGTACTGCTCGGGTGCCTTGCGTACCGCGGCCTCTATCTCTTTGTTGGCACGGGTGGCATCGACCACGTCATCGCCGCTGGGGTAGTTCGCCAGAGGGGCGCCTATGTGCAAGACATAGCCCTCTTTGGTGCGAATGTTGTAGCAGGGCAGGGTAACTGTGTTTTTCACCCTGGCCAGGGTGGCGGTCCCTGTGATGGTAGCCGCCTGCTCAACGGCGAAGTAGGGGACAAACACGCTGGCGTGGGAGCCGTAGTCGTGATCCGGGGCATACCAGAGGGCATCGCCGTTGCGCAGCGCCTTGATCATTCCCTTCACGTCCATGCGGTCCACCAGATATTTGTTGGAGGCGCAGCGACCGTGGTACTGGGCATATTCCAGGACAGGATTGGTGTTGGGGCGGTAGACGCCAACCCCCGGCCTGACCAGGCCGAAGCAGCGGGCGTTGAGCTCCAGCGTCAGAAAATGGCAGGAGAGCAGCAGCATGCCCTGACCCTTTTCCATGGCGGCGATGACGTGCTCTTCCCCTTCTACCTTCATCAGGTTGCGCATGCGCCAGTCGGGCCAGAACCAGGCCATACCCACTTCGAAGATGGCGCAGCCCACGCTCTCGAAATTCTGCCTGAGCAGCTTCTCCCGCTCATCCTTGGTCAATTCCGGCATTGCCAGTTCAAGGTTGCGGCGGGCAATTTTGACGCGGGATTTCAACAATACACGGGCCAGGGTGCCCAGTTGACGGCCCAACCACATCTGGCTGCGCCAGGGCAACAATACCAGCAGCCAAAGCAGGCTGAGGCCGATCCAGCTCCCCCAATAACGGGGATGGAACAGATGGGGTTCGAGGCGGGGGGCGTGTTCGTGGGCCATGAAAAATCTCTTGTTCGCAATCGCCATGATCTGGAGAGTCCAGCCAAAAAGGGGAGGCGATAAAGGCTCGTGGATATCCTGATTGGATAGTTTTACTGGCAATCGGGGGATTCTAGCCGAAAAGCGGGGTCGGGTGCGAATGGCCTCTCGCCTGGTCAGAGCTGACATGGCTGGTCTATGTCTGCTCACTGTGTCGGCTCGCGGTAGTGAAGCAGGGCCGCGTGCTTTTTTCACACCCCGCAAAAGAGTGTGATAAAATCGGCGGCTGATTTTTCAGGTTTTGAGAGTCGATACAGATGAAAATCACCCTGCCCGAGTTTGCAAAAGCCCGCGTTCTGGTCGTTGGCGATGTCATGTTGGACCGCTATTGGCATGGCCCCACCGGCCGGATATCGCCCGAGGCACCGGTGCCTGTGGTCAAGGTTGAGCACATTGAGGAGCGCCCGGGTGGCGCCGCCAACGTGGCCCTCAACTCCGCCGCTCTGGGCGCTCATGCCGTTCTGCTTGGCCTGACCGGTCAGGATGAAGCGGCCGATGCCCTTGCTGGCCAGATGGCTGGCGTTAAGGTCGCCTGTGATTTCGTTCGTCTGGCCGACTATCCGACCATCACCAAGCTGCGGGTGCTCTCCCGCAACCAGCAACTGCTGCGCCTCGACTTCGAAGAGGCTTTCCACGATGTCGACTCCACTCTGCTGATGAACAAGGTGGAGCAGGCGTTGCCCAGCAGCGACGTGATGATCCTCTCCGATTATGGCAAGGGTGCTCTCAACGACGTACCCGGCATGATCCAGCGTGCCCGCGCCGCCGGCATTCCCGTACTGGTCGACCCCAAGGGGACCGAGTTTGAGAAGTATCGCGGCGCCACCCTGCTGACCCCCAACATGTCCGAGTTCGAGGCCGTGGTGGGCAAGGTGAAGGGTGAAGAGGATCTGGTTGCCAAGGGGCTGGAGCTGGTCAAGCGTTTCGAGCTGGAGGCCCTGCTGGTTACCCGTTCCGAAAACGGCATGACCCTGATCCGCGAAGGTCAGCCAGAGCTGCACCTGCCGGCCCAGGCCCACGAGGTCTACGACGTGACCGGTGCCGGTGATACCGTCATCTCCACCCTGGCCACCTCGCTGGCCGCCGGCATGAGCCTAGACGAGGCGTGTGCCTTGGCCAACACCGCCGCCGGTATCGTGGTCGGCAAGCTGGGTACTTCCACCGTCAGCCCGGTGGAGCTTGCCAATGCTCTTTACACCGAGCAGGAGACCGGTTTCGGCGTCATGTCCGAGGCCCAGCTCAAGATTGCCGTGCAGGCTGCCCGCCTGCGTGGCGAGAAGGTGGTGATGACCAACGGTTGCTTCGACATACTGCATGCCGGTCACGTCTCTTACCTCGCCAATGCCGGCAAGTTGGGGGATCGCCTGATAGTGGCGGTCAATACCGATGACTCCGTCCGTCGCCTGAAAGGACCCGGTCGCCCGGTCAATTCGACCGACCGTCGCATGGCCGTGCTGGCCGCGTTGGGCGCCGTGGATTGGGTGGTGCCTTTCGCCGAAGATACGCCCCAGCGGCTGATCGCCGAAGTGCTGCCCGACCTGTTGGTCAAGGGCGGTGACTACAAGCCGAAGGATATCGCCGGTTATGATGAAGTGACCGCCAACGGCGGTGAAGTGCGCGTGCTCAACTTCGAAGATGGCTGCTCCACCAGCGACATCATCAAGACCATCCGCGAACGCGGCTGAGTCAAAACCCGGCCCAGGCCGGGTTAATGTGATGGTCAGCCTGACCCACAGCCCAGCAGGCTACGCTTGCTGGGCTGTTTCTTTTCTACTTCAGGAGAGCATCATGGCAACTATCGCACTCTTTGGACTCGACATCGGCAAGCACTCCTTTCATCTCGTCGGACAGGATGCCAACGGCAAACCCGTCTTCAAACGCCAGTTCACTCGTTCTAGCCTCATTCATTACCTCGCTCAGCACCCCGCTTGTCGCATTGTCATGGAAGCCTGCTGTGGCGCACACTGGCTAGCCCGTCAACTCGCTGGTTTCGGCCATCAGGTGCAATTGATCGCACCACAGTATGTTCGCCCTTTTGTCACCGGCAACAAGAACGACTTCCTTGATGCACACGCCATCTGTGAAGCGGCTTCCCGCCCCTCCATGCGCTATGTCGGCGTCAAAACACCCGAACAGCAGGCCAGCTCGGCACTGCATCGACTGCGCGAAGCCCGTATTGCCGACCGGGTACAAACCGCTAATCAAATCCACGCCCTGCTGCTCGAGTTTGGCATTGTGCTGCCGCTAGGGGCGCGGGGCATCAAGCAAGTCCCTGATATCGTTATGAATGCTAGTGCTGACCTCCCACACGCGGCACGCCGGATCCTCTCGGCACAGTATGAGCACTATCGCTACCTGGCAGAGTTGATTGCCGGGCTGGATAGCCAGATTGGAGCGCAAGCCAAGGCCGATGCGTTGACCAGTCGATTGATGACCATTCCCGGCATAGGCCCCATCACTGCAAGCCAGCTGGCTGCCGATGCAGGCAACGCGCAGAGCTATGGCTCGGCACGCCATTTTGCCGCGTCCCTTGGGCTGGTACCGCGCCAACACTCCACGGGCGGTAAGAGCAAACTGCTGGGGATCAGCAAACGGGGGGACAAATCGCTGCGGCGGTTACTGGTGCAGTGCGCTCGGGTGGTGATGCAGAACGCCGGCAAATGGCAAAGTGCGGTGGCGCAGTGGACGCAGCAGTTGATGACACGACGACACTCGAATGTGGTGGCCTGTGCGTTGGCCAACAAGCTGGCACGGATCGTATGGGCAGTGCTAGTGAAGGGGGAGGAGTATCGTCCGAACCCCAATGCTGCCTGAAGGTAAGTAACACATCGCCGAGTTTCCCCGGCGACCTGAAGTAACACGCCTGCTTTTGCGATGTTCAGAAAATGATGACGACAACTGGCCCAACGGCCTGAGGGTAAACCTGACATAAAAAACAGTCTTCAAGACTGACGGTTTTTTGAGGTCCCTCAGGCGCGGCTCACATCATGGATCGGGCATGATAGTCCACCAAGAATCCGGATAGATTAGAGCAAGCCTGCCCTGTCAGTACTCATCATCAATCTGGCCTTGCAAAGTTCAGGCTGACCATAGATTTTTATGTCTGGCCCGCACCTGAGTATGGAAGTCTCGCGGCGTTCACCAGCCTGCGGAAAGAGAACCGGCTGGTGCGGGCAACAGAAAGCGGATAACAAAAAGGCGACCCTGGGGTCGCCTTTTTACTGGATGCGCGTCGGGATCAGGACTTGGTCTTGACCTGAGCGGCAGGTATCAGCCCCTGGTTTACTTCTTCCAGATCTTTCTGCTCCAGCGTGCCGGCGGCCTGCTTGAGGGAGAGGATGCTGAGGATGTAGTTGTAGCGGGCCTCGGAGAGTTTCTGCTTGGCCTGGTACAGCTTGCGGGTAGAGTCCAGCACGTCGACTATGGTGCGGGTACCGACTTCATAGCCCGCTTCGGTGGCCTTGAGGGCGCTGTCGGCGGAGATGACGGACTGGCCGTAGGCGCGTACCGAACCTATGCTGGCGTTCACGTTGTTATATGAGGAGCGCACCGTGCTCTGCACAGAGCGGAAGCTGCGCTCCAGCTGCTCGCTGGCCGCCACGTAATTGAACTGGGACTGCTTGACCTGGGAGGTGGTTGCGCCACCCGTGTAGAGCGGCAGCTTGAAGTTCAGGCCTATGTTGCCCTGATTGCTGTTGCTCTCGGGGTTGCGGATCTCGTCCTTGTAATCGCTATAGGTGCTGGAGAGACCGGCACCCAGATCCAGCGTCGGCTCGTGACCCGTTTTGGCCAGATCGATCTGTTCCTTGGCGATATCCTTGCCGATGCGGGCGCTGTGCAGTTGCAGGTTCTTGTCCAGTGCCAGCTCCAGCCATTTGTCGGAGTTGAACGGCGTCTTCTGCGGGCTGAAACGCTCAGTATTGAGTACGTCCAGCTGACGGTGGTCGATGCCGGTCAGCTCGCGCAGACTCTCGTAGCTGTTGTCCAGTGTGTTCTCGGCATTGATCTCGTCCGCCAGTGCCTGATCGCGCTCGGCCTCGGCCTCATGCACGTCCGTGATGGCGGTCAGGCCCACTTCGAAGCGCTGCTGGGTCTGTTCCAGCTGACGTTCTACGGCGGCCTTGTTGGCGCGGACGAATTCCAGTGTGTCCATTGCCTTGAGCACGTTGAAATAGGCCTGGGCGGTGCGCAGCATCAGATTCTGGATTTCGAGGTTGTAGGCCACGTCGGACTGGGTGGCGCTCTTCTCGGTCAGGTCCAGGTTGACCCAGTTGCTGCGACGATAGATAGATTGATCCAGCGAGAGGGAGCCAGTAGCGTTGCTGTTGGTCTGGGTATCACCCTTGTTTTGCAGGTAGTTCAGGCCGGCTCCCAGATTGATTTGCGGCAGCAGGGCAGCGCGGGATTCATTGATCTTCTCGAAGGCTTGGTCACGCTTGGCCTTGGATTCCTGCAGTTGGGTGTCCTTGATCTGGGCTTGTTGGTAAATGTCGAGCAGGTTCTCGGCGTGGGCGCCGGCGCTGACGCCCAGCAACACCATGGCTGACAAGAGTGTTCTTTTCATAGATCGTTTTAACCTTATGTATTAACCCAAAGCTGTCGCTGGATGAAGGAGGGGTATTGTCACTGAGCAAGCTTGATTTCAGCTTAATCACTCTACTATAAGCAAAATATTATGATAACTGTCTCTTTTCCAGCGACAGGAACGTCAAGCACGAGGGGGAGTTTTCTCCCCCTCGTGCCTAGCCAAATGCCCTGTGACTGCTAAAATCCATCCCTCATCTCAGTCGGGAACGAGTGAATGAATGTTCATTCATGTTCTCGGATTTTATGGTCAAACCGAGCCAAGTCAAGCTGGCGGGAGTCTCGTATGTCGCAGCAAGCCTTGCCCCAAACCCGTCACTATTCTGCTGATGATGTAAAAATTATCGAGAAATCATCGGGATATAACGGCTTCTTCAAAGTAAATGTCTATCGCCTGCAACACAGGTTATTTGCGGGGGGCTGGAATGAGCCCATAGTGCGCGAGCTGTTCGAGCGCGGCCATGCGGCCGCGCTGCTGCCCTATGATCCTGTGCGCGACCAGATAGTGCTGGTGGAGCAGTTTCGCATCGGCGCCATCGAGACCAGTTCCACCCCCTGGCTGCTGGAGCTGGTGGCCGGCATCATAGATGAAGGGGAGACTGCCGAGGTAGTGGTGCGCCGGGAAGCGGTGGAAGAGGCGGGGATTGAGGTGGGTCGCTGCGAGCATGCCATCAGTTATCTGGTGAGCCCGGGCGGCAGTACCGAGCGTATAGAGGTCTATGTGGGTGAGGTGGATGCCAGCAAGGCCGAAGGGATCCACGGTCTGGCGGAAGAGGGCGAAGATATCCGGGTTCACGTGGTGAGTCGTGAACAGGCCTATGCCTGGCTCAAAGAGGGGCGCATCGACAATGCGGCTTCCGTCATCGCACTGCAGTGGCTGGCCCTCAATCACGGTGAGCTGCGGGCTCGCTGGCTGGCGGGGCGCTGAGGTGGTGAGCGTCCAGCAGCAGGGCAAGCGCTATGTGCCTGATTTGATGTCCTTGCAGCGCACTTGCGAGGTGAATTACTCACGGGTGTTGATTGATGGAGCTGCGCTATGCCGTTAGTCCAGAGCCCGATGAAACGCTATGTACCTGACTTGATGTCCCTGCAGCGTACCTGCGAGGTGAACTATATGGCCTTGATGAAACTGCTGCCACCCGGTGGCACAGTCGGGGCCGAACGCCGCTATCAGGTGGGCAACGGGTTGCAGTTCCAGCTCATCGTCAGCGAGGAGAGCCGCTTTACCAGTCAGGTGATCCTGGCACAGCACAACCCGGAATTGCCGAGCTACTTGCAGGCTCGCATCGAGATTCGTTTGTATCATGACGTGCGGATGGCGGAAGTGTGTGCGGCGCAACAGATTTCGAGGTTGCAACCACGTTATGATTATCCTAATAAAAAAATGCACCAGCGGGATGAAAAGGAGCAGGTAAATCTGTTTCTGGCCGATTGGCTAAGATTTTGTCTCAGACATGGTACCAGCCTGATCAACATCCTCTAGTTGAACTTATACAAAGAAGCGTGATTTTGGAAACAGAGCTACCCCAGGCGCAGGACGGCAGTGTGCGCCTGTTACAAATTACCGACACCCATCTCTTCGCGAGTGCCGAGGGGAGGCTATTGGCTGTGCGCACCGCAGAGAGCCTGGCTGCCGTGCTGGAACAGGTGCAGGTCAATGAGCACCCGTTCGACCTGATCCTGGCGACTGGCGATCTGTCGCAGGATCACAGTCCGGAGTCCTACCAGCGCTTTGCCAGCATGATGGCTCCGCTGGCGCGCCCCATCTACTGGTTGCCCGGCAACCACGACGACGGCCCCCTGATGACCGAGTACCTGCATGCGGCAGGGATCAGCGAGGCCAAGCAACTGGTGGGCGAACACTGGCAAGTGATGCTGCTCGATACCCAGGTACGCGGCAAACCCCATGGCGTGCTGGGGGATCACCAACTGGCGGCGCTGGACAGCGCACTGCGTCAACATCCCGAGCGCCACGCTCTGATCGCCCTGCACCATCAGGCTGTGCCGGTCGGTTGCGCCTGGCTGGATCAGCACAATCTCAAGAATGCCGACGACTTGTTCGCCGTGCTGGCTCGTCATCCCCAGCAGAAAACCATCTTGTTTGGCCATGTCCATCAGGAGTTTGACGAGGTGCACCGCGGGGTGCGGCTGATTGCCAGCCCCTCCACCTGCATCCAGTTCAAACCGCTCAGCGATGGTTTCGCGCTGGATGAGTCCGGACCTGGCTGGCGCTATCTCACCCTGCATCCCGATGGCCGGGTGGCGAGCCAGGTGTGGCGCCTGCCAGTGGGGCAGTTTGTGCCAGACCCCGATGCCACCGGTTATTGAGGAGAGCATTGCATGAAGTCGGTTCTCCTCTATCTGCACGGTTTCAACTCTTCGCCTGGCTCTGCCAAGGCGCAGCAGATGGCTGCCTGGGTGGCCGAATACAGACCCGACATCGAGGTCATTATTCCGGCCCAGCCCAATACGCCTGCCGCTGCCTGGGCGGCCATCGAGCAAATCATCGAAGATGTCAGTGCCCGTCATGGTGCCCATTTCAAGCTCGGCGCCGTGGGCAGCTCGCTCGGCGGTTTTATGGCGACCCGGGTGGCCGAGCGCTATGGCTGCCGCGCGGCCCTGATCAATCCGGCGGTGCGCCCCCATGAGCTGCTCTGCGACTATCTGGGCCCCCAGACCAATCCTTATACCAACGAGTGCTTTGAGCTGCTGCCGGTACACATGGACGAACTGCGGGCGTTGGCGGTACCTGTGACGGCGCCTGAACGGCTCTGGATCCTGCAACAGCAGGAGGACGAGGTGCTCGACTATCGCAAGGCGCTGACCGAATATCAGTTCGCCCGTCTCTCGCTGGAGTGCGGCGGCAATCACGCCTTCACCGGGTTTGAACGCTACCCCGCCCAGATCATCCACTTCCTCGGGCTCTAGCGATGCAACCGCCGCTGGCCACCTTTCTGGAACAGGTGCTGGCCACGGCGCAGGCCGGCCTCACCTATTCCAAGGATCCCTTCGATATTGGCCGCTTTGAGGCGCTCAGAGCGGCCACGGTCGCCCTGATTGCCAGTCATAGCGACCTGAAACCGGACGCCATCGCCGAGTGGATCGACCGCGATCGCGGCTACCCCACTCCCAAACTGGATGTGCGAGCCCTTATCGTTGATAAGGCTGACCATATCCTGCTGGTGCAGGAGCGCAGCGACGGTTGCTGGACCCTGCCCGGCGGCTGGTGTGATGTCGGTGACTCGCCAGCCGATGCCGTGGTGCGCGAGGTAGTTGAAGAGACTGGCCTCGAATGTCGGCCCGTGCAGCTGCTGGCTTTGTTCGACAAGCTCAAGCACCCCCATCCGCCCCAGCTGCCCCACGCCCACAAGGCTTTCTTTTTGTGCGAGGTGATCGGTGGCCAGCTGCTCGGCGAAACCGATGAAACACAAGGTGCAGGTTACTTCCCCATCGACGACTTACCTGAACTCTCCTGTCATCGGGTGGTGGCGTCCCAACTGCGCACCCTGCATGCCCATCTGTTGCAAGGACGGCGCGATACCCTGTTCGACTGACTCGGTTGGAGGGCGCATCAGCTAGCAAGGAGGCTGGATGATCAAACACATTGGCAAGACCCGGATTGAGGAAAAGCACAGGGCCAGCTGTCACTGCGGGGCCGTGGTACTGGAACTTACCTTGCCGGATGGGGTGGTGGATCCGCGCCGCTGCGACTGCTCCCTCTGCCGGCGGCGCGGCGCCATCGTCGCCTCTGTACCGCTCTCGGGCATACGCATCCTGCAAGGGGAGGCCGAACTGCGCTGCTACCAGTTCAACACTCGTACCGCAAAGCACTACTTCTGCAGCGTCTGCGGCATTTATACCCATCACCAGCGTCGCTCCAATCCGGCCGAGTATGGTTACAACCTTGCCTGTCTGGAGGGGGTCAACCCGTTCGAGCTGGCTGAGGTGCCGCTGCGCGACGGGGTAAACCATCCAGCCGATCGAGGGAAATAGCCACAAGGGCGTCATCCGCAGATGTCATCATCAGGGTGGCAGCGTCTTTTGGTTTCCATGTCTCCTTCTCCAGGCTGACACAGGCACTCTCTGTGGCGTCAGGCGCATCTGATCCCGGCTCAGTATCTTGTCGGCCCCTGTCTGGATCACCCTTTCCCGCCGTCGGGTTTGTCCAAGGCCCTCCCAACGAGTAAGATTCTCCCCAAACGTCAATTCGCAAGGCCCTCCATGTCCACTCAATACAATGCGGATGCCATTGAGGTCCTCAATGGCCTCGAACCGGTGCGTCGTCGCCCCGGCATGTACACAGACACCACCCGGCCCAATCACCTCGGCCAGGAGGTCATCGACAACAGCGTCGATGAGGCGCTGGCGGGCCACGCCCGTACTCTGGAGGTGACCCTGTTTGAAGACCAGTCCCTCGAGGTGATCGATGACGGCCGCGGCATGCCGGTCGACATTCACCCGGAGGAGGGGGTATCCGGTGTGGAGCTGATCCTCTGCAAGCTGCACGCGGGCGGCAAGTTCTCCAACAAGAACTACCAGTTCTCCGGCGGTCTGCACGGGGTGGGCATTTCTGTGGTGAACGCCCTCTCCGATCGGGTCGAGGTGACGGTGCGTCGCGACGGCCAGGTCTATGACATCGCCTTCGAGCGCGGCGACAAGGTGCAGGAGCTGACCATTACCGGCACCTGCGGGCGCCGCAACACAGGTACCCGGGTGCGCTTCTGGCCGCAGGCGAGCTATTTCGACTCGCCCCGCTTCTCGGTCACCAAGCTGGAGCACCTGCTCAAAGCCAAGGCCGTGCTCTGCCCCGGTCTCACCATCAAGTTCCTCGACAAGAACACCGGCATCAAGCTGGAGTGGTGCTACGAAGATGGCCTCAAGGATTACCTGGTCGATGCGGTCAAGCAGTTCACCTGCCTGCCGGAGCAGCCCTTCGTCGGCGCCTTCAGCACAGAGCAGTCCGCGGTGGACTGGGCCCTGTGCTGGTTGCCGGAAGGGGGCGAGTGCCTCGCCGAATCCTATGTGAACCTGATCCCGACGCCGCAGGGCGGCACTCACGTCAACGGCCTGCGCCAGGGCCTGCTCGACGCCATGCGCGAGTTCTGCGAGTTCCGCAACCTGCTGCCGCGCGGGGTCAAGCTGACCCCGGAAGACATCTGGGATCGCTGTGCCTACATCCTCTCCATCAAGATGCAGGATCCTCAGTTTGCCGGCCAGACCAAGGAGCGGCTGTCGTCGCGCCAGAGCTCGGCCTTCGTGTCGGGGGTGGTGAAGGATGCCTTCAGCCTGTTCCTCAACAGCAACACCGAGCTGGCGGAGCAGATCGCCGAGATCTGCATCAGCAGCGCCCAGCGCCGGTTGCGCGCCGCCAAGACTGTGGTGCGCAAGAAGATAACGCAAGGCCCGGCCCTGCCCGGCAAGCTGACCGATTGCAACTGCGCCGACCCCATGCAGGGGGAACTCTTCCTGGTGGAGGGTGACTCCGCGGGCGGCAGTGCCAAGCAGGCGCGGGATCGCGAATTCCAAGCCATCATGCCCCTGCGCGGCAAGATACTGAACACCTGGGAGGTGGAGGCCGGTCAGGTGCTCGCCTCGCAAGAAGTGCACGACATCTCTGTGGCCATCGGCCTGGATCCGGACTCCGAAGACCTCTCCGGCCTGCGCTACGGCAAGGTGTGCATACTGGCGGATGCGGACTCGGACGGTCTGCACATAGCCACCCTGCTGTGCGCCCTGTTCGTGAGGCACTTCCGCACCCTGGTCAATCATGGTCACGTCTATGTGGCCATGCCGCCGCTCTACCGGATCGACATAGGCAAGGAGGTGTTCTACGCCCTCGATGAGGACGAGAAGAACGGCGTGCTGCAGCGGGTCGAGGCCGAGAAGAAGAAGGGCAAGGTGATGGTGACCCGATTCAAGGGGCTGGGCGAGATGAACCCGAAACAGCTGCGGGAAACCACCATGGATCCCAATACCCGCCGCCTGGTGCAGCTCACCATGGGCGAGATGGAGGAGGGGGACGAGACCCTGCAACTGATGGACATGTTGCTGGCCAAGAAGCGTGCCCCGGATCGCCGCGAGTGGCTGGAAGAGAAGGGCAACCTCGCCATCATCTAAGCCGTCGGTCACCTGCCGACCCGCATTTCAGGCGTGCCCTCTGAGGGCGCGCCATAGCAAGAGAAAAACATATGAGTGATGCTATCGAGCTCAGTTTGTTGGATGAAGTAGAGCGCCAACCAGCTCCCGAACCGAAAGAGATAATCACATGAGTGATGCTATCGAGCTCAGTCTGGACGGGGTAGAGCGCCAGCCGATGCGCGCCTTTACCGAACAGGCTTACTTGAACTACTCCATGTACGTCATCATGGATCGGGCCCTGCCCCATATCGGCGATGGCCTCAAACCCGTGCAGCGGCGCATCATCTACGCCATGAGCGAGCTGGGTCTGTCGGCCCTCTCCAAGCACAAGAAGTCCGCCCGTACCGTGGGTGACGTGCTGGGCAAGTACCACCCCCACGGCGACAGCGCCTGTTATGAAGCCATGGTGCTGATGGCCCAGCCCTTCTCCTACCGCTACCCGCTGGTGGATGGTCAGGGCAACTGGGGGGCGCCGGACGATCCCAAATCCTTCGCCGCCATGCGTTATACCGAGGCGCGGCTGTCGCGTTTCTCCGAGCTGCTGCTCTCCGAGCTCGGCCAGGGCACTGTGGAGTGGACGCCGAACTTCGACGGCACCATGAAAGAGCCGGTGGTGCTGCCCGCTCGCCTGCCCCACATACTGCTCAACGGCATCACTGGCATAGCCGTGGGCATGGCGACCGACATTCCGCCCCACAACGCGCGGGAAGTGGCCTACGCCTGCGCCGAGCTGCTCGACAACCCCAATGCCGGGCTGGATGCGCTGATGGCGCACATTCAGGGGCCGGACTACCCGACCAGCGCCGAGATCATCACGCCGCGTGATGACATCCGCAAAATCTACGAGACCGGCAAGGGCTCCATCAAGCAGCGGGCGGTGTGGAACGAGGAGGATGGCGACATCGTCATCACGGCGCTGCCCCATCAGGCCTCCGGCGCCAAGATCATGGAGCAGATCGCCGCCCAGATGGTGGCCAAGAAGCTGCCCATGGTCACCGATCTGCGGGACGAATCGGACCACGAGAACCCGACCCGTCTGGTGATCATCCCCCGTTCCAACCGGGTGGACATGGAGGCGCTGATGGCCCACCTGTTCGCCACCACGGATCTGGAGAAGAACTATCGCGTCAACCTCAACATTCTGGGGCTGGACAACCGGCCGCAGGTGAAGACCCTCAAGATGATCCTCTCCGAGTGGATCACCTTCCGCCGCGAGACGGTGCGCCGTCGCCTGCAGTATCGCCTCGACAAGGTGCTGGCTCGCCTGCACATCCTCGAAGGCTTGCTGGTGGCCTACCTCAACATCGACGAGGTGATCGAGATCATCCGCACCGAGGATGAGCCGGGCAAGGTGATGGTGGAGCGCTTCAATATAAGCGAGACCCAGGCCGAGGCTATCCTCGAGCTGAAACTGCGCCATCTGGCCAAGCTGGAAGAGTTCAAGCTGCGCGCCGAACAGGACGAACTGGCCATAGAGCGCGACAAGCTCGAACTGCTGCTGGGCTCGGAGCGCCGCCTCAACACATTGCTCAAGAAAGAGCTGCTGGCGGATGCCGAGAAGTACGGCGACGATCGCCGCACCCCGCTGGTGGAGCGCGCCAGCGCGGTAGCCTTGACCGAGAAAGAGCTGACCCCGAGCGAGCCGGTCACCGTCATCCTCTCGGGTGCAGGCTGGGTAAGGGCCGCCAAGGGCCATGACGTGGACGTGGCAGGCCTCTCCTACAAGGCGGGGGATGGCTATCTGGCCCACGCTTGCGGGCGCAGCAACCAGCAGGCTGTGTTCCTCTCCACCCTGGGACGCACCTATGCGCTGGAGGCTCACACGCTGCCATCGGCCCGCAGTCAGGGCGAGCCGCTCACCGGCCGCTTTGCGCTGGGGCCGGGAGAAGAGGTACGCCATCTGGTGATGGGCAACGAGGGGGAACCCTATCTCATCTGCTCCGACGCCGGTTACGGCTTCGTCTGCACCTATGACGATCTCATCGGCAAGAATAAGAACGGCAAGGCGCTGCTGACGGTGCCGGAAGGGGGCCTGGTGATGGCACCCCAGAAGATTGGCTCGCCCGAGACCGATCTCTGCATGGCCATCTCCAACGAGGGGCGCATGCTGCTGTTCCCGCTCAGCACATTGCCGGTGCTCGGCAAGGGCAAGGGCAACAAGCTGATCAGCATTCCATCGGCGCGGGTCAAGGCACGGGAAGAGTTTATGGTGATGGCCGCCATTATCCCGCAGGGGCAATATGTCACCCTGTTCGCCGGCAAGCGCAAGTTGACCCTCAAGCCCTCGGATCTTGACTATTACCGTGGCGAGCGCGGCCGCCGTGGCGCCAAGCTGCCCCGCGGTTTGCAGCGCGTCGATCGCATCGAGATTGAATCCGCTGCCGGCGCTGAGCCGGCCGCCGAGGAAAATCAGGAAGGGTAATGAAATGGGGGCGAATGAATCGCCCCCATTTACTTTAATAGGATATTATGAACAAATTATATACTTTATTATTTCATCACCTACTACTCGAACAGCCTACATAAATCATAATAACATGTTCGTGCACAAGTTATTTAATTGTTGGTCTCATTTAATGTCACTTTATTTTCATAGATACTGTTTTTAAATGAACCTGTAAACAATTAATGGTCCAGGTGGTTTTTGTATAAAGCTAATTTATAGAGAGCCGAATTATTTATAGTTCATCTTCACACATGGCCTTTAATATCGATGGATTGACAGAGTTAGCCACTGTTTTGTTTGATGATAAGTAGCCAATGATGTTGTTTTCTTTAATTACCATGGGAGGGTTTATTGACATGTTATTAAATGGAGAATACATTCCATATTTCCCACCAAAGCTTCCATATTCATTCCAGATTGAATCTGAAGCATATTTGCTGCCATAGTCACCATAATCATTGAAGATTGATTTTGCATTGAATTTGTTTTCTATGATACCCAGGAATGTGTTGCTACCATCTTGTGCTATTACATAAGCACCACGAGCAATGCTACATAAGTTTGATGATACTGCTAAGTTAGACCAGAGCAATAAAAAACATAGTGTGAAATATATTCTGAATTTATGATCTTTCATATCACCGCCATTTTTCACTATAGGCAGTAATTTTCATAAATAGTGTGTGGCACCATGTTTCTATACTTATTAAAAATACGAAATACAAATTTCAAACGATGTCTGATTATGCTCATCTATGACATCAGAACATTGACTTGCATCATGACAGCGTCTGCAATCAGCTGATTACGTTGCGCTAATCAATTCTAACCATCAATACTTAGATGCTTAACAATAGCTTCTGTCGTGATGATTTGCTTCCCTATCTTCATCCCTTCTCCTGTGAGGGGAGAAGGGGCTGTGACCTTAGCTAGTGAGGGTTATGGTGGCTATATGCTGGATATTGCTATTCAGATGACAGCCATATGGGGAAGATTACAGGCGCCTGAAATAACAGCAGAGTATGGAGTGACTACCACGGCTGGAGGTTGGCACGGGCTGATCCCCTCTCCCTTTGGGAGAGGGCTAGGGTGAGGGGAGCTGGCTGACCGGGTGTAGCAACCAGGCGGCATTACACCGCTGAATCTTCAGTTATTGAAATTCCACGCGATCGGCAGTTCGACGTCGAAGATAAGTGCATCCCCGTCGAGGCGAAAGGCCAGGCTGGTCTGGTGCTGGTCGTATTCGTTGATAATCAGGCAGCTCTCGGCGAAGTTGGACTCGTAGTTGATATGGGCCACTCCTTCACGGCCGTCAGCGAGTTCGATGCTGAGCACCCGCAGCGGGTTCTCCTGACTGAGGTTGACCCGGGTGTCCCCCACGTCCACCAGCCGTTCCAGCAGAGGGAAGAAATCTTGTCTGTGGGTCGTTATGGCCTGGGTGATGGCCTGCTCCAGCTCAGCCTGGGTGGCGAAGGGGCCGCCGAGTGGGTAGCGGGTCTGGATCCTTTCCTGAGTCATTGCGTTTCCTCCTGAACTGAGATGTGGCAACAGTTTGGCCGCTGCAGTGACCTGTAACCCGGAATCTGCGACCAGCGTGTTTTATCGCAAATTGTCGATGGCGCATTACGCAATAGGGGAGTCCTTGTCCTGATAGATGAAGTAATCCGTAAAATCGAAACCATGCCGATGTTTATAAAATATCAGGCGGGGATACGGCCGTTCTTCACCAGCGCCCGGCGGATGTTCTTGCACATCTTGCCAAAACGGTAGAGCTCGTCGAAGGTGGGCGGGATGCCGCGATTGATCTGATATTGCCAGTAGCTGAGATCCGTATCCACCAGCTCCATCAGCTTCTTGGGGCAGTCGATACAGGTGTTGTCCGGCCCGCATTTGAAGGTGTCAGGTTGATAGAGCGGGAATTCTTGCTTCACGGCATCGATGATCTGCTGCATCGCTGTGATGCGGTCGGGTTTTCTGCTCACGGCTCGTTCCCCTGCTGCTGGTATGGGGGGCATTATATTCCTGACATTTTGTAGGCCAATGACGCTAACGAGGTAGTTCCAGTGGGGCTTCGATAGGAATGCCTGACTTTTCCCCACCCCATCTTAGCCCCACCATCTGCGAGGCCGTCATCGGCTTGATAATCCCTTCCTTGCACCGAGAGATATTTTTTCAGGAGTGTTTCAGTGCATCATGGAGGCCCCATATGAAGCAATTCTGCCGATTTGGACAAGCTGAACCTGCTGGAGATCTGATGATGAAATATGTCCCGCTTTTGTTTTGCTGCTGGGCCTTGTATGCGAAGGCTGAGTCGCCCGAACCGTTACAGGAGGGAACCTTAGCCAATCAGCAGCTGATTCAGGATGCCATGGTCGGTGTGGCGGGCTGGGTAGCAACCAAAGGCTGCGATGCACCGGAGCGCTTTGTGCCGGTGGTGTTGCAGCTATCCAAGGGGGAGCCCGGCAGCCGCTACTGGCAGGAGCGCTGGACAGTGATGGGGTGTGGCAAAGAATATCCCGTGACCATCGACTTTCGTGAAACTGGTATGGAAAGTGCCATGTGGAGCATTGTGTACTGAGACAACCAGACACCATCTTTTTGAATGAGCCCCTCAAAGGAAAACAGAAGAGCCTATTGTTGGCCACGGTCAGAAATCACAGTATCTGCCGTGATCTCTGATGGATGGCCAGATTTCTAATGGTATTTAAAGTGGGCCTTTATTGTGGCAAGGCAAAGCTCACTTTATCTTGCGATATGCTGCCCAATTTTCTTCAATACAAATTGTTTCCACATAGGGAGCAAGATGGTCATTGATAGCGTCTTGAACGCCATACCAATCCGTGTCATCCATGATAATCACTCCACCAACTTTCACTTTTGGCAAATAAAGATGGATGTCACTGGTCACGCAGGAATAGTCGTGGTTGCCATCAATATGGATAAAATCGACGCTTTGAGCTGTGAAATTCTCGTAGACATCTTTTGAGCAAGCCCGAATGACTTGTGCATACTGTTCAAGCCCATTGCTGTTGATGATGTCGACCAGCCCATCATGGATTTCATCCAAGGTGTGCTGCCCTGGGATGATTTTCTTCAGAGCCTCCAATACGTGTTCATCCGGTAATTCATTCCAGATCAGTTCGTAGTTGTATGGATCGATGGCGGTAACACGGCCATTAATTTTCATCGCACCTTCAACGATGTACATTAGGCTTGCACCGCGCCAGACACCTATCTCGATACAATTCTTAAGCCCTTCAACTTGGATAAGGGACATCATCACCAGACCCTTTTTATGACCACAACGGCCACCGCCATCCAGTTTGTCTTGCGGGATTAGACTGATAAGATTTTCCAGCATTTCACCATTCCCTTGTCTCGTCTCCGGATTGGCCCGGCGATGCGGCAGTGTACGCTATTCCTCTGGTCATGCACATGAAGGGGGACTATTTGAGTTTTTTCTGTGAGTGAGTAGTGTTGTTTTCAGTAATAAAAACAAGACTGTATTGCAATGTGGGCGTTGCTGGGGCCCACAACGCCTAGCAAGCCGGGCGTTGTGGGGATGGGTCCTCACCATCATCCCAGGGATCCTGGGAGACAGACGGGCTTGAGCTTAGAAGTCGTGGTAGAGCGGCCAGCCGAGCAGAGGGTGCTTAAGACCGGCGCGCATCTCGACGTTGTCGAGCTTCTCCGGCGAGGCGTTCTCCTGTTGCAGCTGCTGGTACTGGCGCACAAAGCCCAGGGTATGCAGCAGGTTGGCGACAAACCCCTTGCTGAGCTCCTGACGCAGACCGGCGATCAGCTCGCTCGGCAGCTCCGCCAGCAGCAGTTCCAGCTGGGCGGCCAGATAGTCGGTGTCGTACCAGGCTTCCTGCAGCACTATGTCTCGTGCCAGACGGCGTTTGAGATCCTGCTTCACCTTCAAGGGGGCCGCGCCGCTGCCCTGACCGCAGAGGATGCGATAGAGCAGGGCCTCGGCCAGCTTGTCTTCCATGGTGGGGTGGTCGTTCTCGCAGGCGAAGAAGTGCTGATCGATCAGGCTCATCAGGCGGGCCTTGTTGTGCTCCACCAGCGCCTTCTCGTACTCCTGCCAGCCTTGCCACTCTTCCACGTCCGGCGGGCTGGAGATCTTGTCCAAGAGCCGCGCATCCACGTCGCCATAGAGGCTGTTGCCACCGGGCTGCTTGGCGCTGACCGAGATCAGCATGGACCAGCCCTTCTGGAACGGCTTGATGGGCCCCTCCGGCGCCTGCAGCAGGGCAAGTGCCTTGGCGGTATCCCGTTGCGACAGCTCCAGCAGCCCCAGGCTGACCACGCCGATGACGTCATGAGCGGCCTGTTCCAGCAGGTGCATCTTGTACTTGTTGTAGTACTTGTCGGCGAACTTCAGGCTCATCAGCACCGCCTTGCCCTTGATCTGGCCAAGCTGTTGATCGCTCAAGTGTTCGCTCTCGCGGCCAAAGCGCAGGACCTGGGTGAGAAAGGGGCCCTGATTGACATCGCGTATGGCTAGTTGCATGACGGGGCTCCTCAATCCAGGAAGCTGAACATGTCGTCGACTTCGGCGTACTCGTCGGAGGCGTCGTTCTTCTCTTTGGCCTGCATCACCAGCTCGCTGGCGAACTTGCTGATGATCCCCTCCCAGCTGGAGTGCTCATTGCGCAGCAGTGCCTTGATGGCTTTCTCCACCTCGGGGGTCAGCTCGCGGATCAGCATCAAGAGGCTGCGCGGGTCATCCAGCGGGTAGTCGTGGGCATTTTCGCTCTGCTGGCGGTCGCTGTAGGAGAGTGCCTCTTCCAGATCTTCCTCTTCGGCGTGCAGCGTGTCGTGGAAGCCCTCGTCATCGTCGAAGCGCTCACCGCGATAGAACTCGATGAAGGGGATGGCGAGGTAGAAGAGACCGGCCGGATCCTCGGCGATGCACTCCAGGATCTCCGCTTGCTTGGCGTCGCTGTCCTGGGTGCGGATCAGGTAGTTGAGGAAGTCGAAGGTGTGCTGCTGCAGCTCTTCGGCGTTGTTCTTGATCGCCTCTTCCCAGTAGAGGGGCTGCTGGCAGACGATGTCGCGGATCCGCTCCGGGGTCATCAGCTCGGAGATGATGGACGGGAACGACATGTCATGCTGGCCGTTGATCTGGGTCAGGGTGACGATATCAATCTGTTCAATGACTTCGGCCAACTGGTCGTCGGACATTGTCTTGGCGATCAGTTCGAACTTTTCGCTGGCCTGTTTCGGCTCTATCACGGCCAGCTCTTTGATCTCGATGGCGGTAATTTCTATCAGACTGTGCATGCTTTGCCTCAAGTTAGAAACGTACTTCGTCGTACATGTCTTGATCGCCGTCGTCGTCACCATCACCGTTGTAGTCGGCGTCAGCGTTTTCCCCGTCTTCATCTTCGTCGTCACGCAGCTCGTAGTCGTCATCGGCACGGCGGCCACCGCGCGGCAGCGGGTTGTCGAGCTGGAACAGCACGGCGCAGGCTTCGATCAGCTGATCTTCGCTCTGGGCCCGTACCGCTTTTACCAGCGGCAGGTCGGCATTGTTGAACGCCACCGACACCTTGAACTCGTCCCATGAGGGTTGTACGCCGCTGCCGAGCCACTTGATCCACTCGGGCTTGGCCTTGGCCGGGAACTGCACCCGGCCATAGAGGGCCAGCGGCAGGTACTCGGGCATGAACTCCAGCATGCTCATGTCGGCCAGCAGCAGTGTCTTCATCTTGCCGGTGAACTGCTCAAGTGCCTTGGGCTGGTCCTGATCCCGGTAGGATTCGATGTTCTCGCTGGCATCACTCATCAGCGCTTTGATCCGCGCCTGGTCCCATTTTTTCTGCATAGCGCCTCAGGGGTAGAATTGGTCCCACATCTCCTGCATGGCAGAAGCGGGATCGGTCACGATGACGTTGTTGAAATCCTTGATGAAAGCGGCCCGCTGTTTCGGGTCTGACAGCACTTCATAGGCCTGCTTTACCTGGTGCAGCTTGATGGCTGCCAGCTCTCGCTCTTCTTCGCTCGCCCCCAACAGCTTGTCTGGGTGGTACTGGTTCGACAGCCGTCGATAGGCTTTTTTGATGTCGTTTTCGCTGGCATTGGACTTGACGCCCAGTACCCGAAAGTAGTTGTTCATGGCAGATCCTGCATCACTGGCATCTTGGAATTCACAATGCGGGCGCCTGATGGTTGAGCTTGAGAAACCAGGCACGGCAAAAACCCGTCATTTTAACGGAAACAGGCCAGCTCCGCTATGAATAGGAGGCGATATGGCAAGCAAGTTGCTAATGCGAGAAAAGCTCCAATCGCTGCCATTTTGGCAAGAAGAGGGTGGGGCATGTGTGATGGCGGTTGAAAAAACGCCCGGCAGGCCGGGCGTTGTCACAGAGGTTACTGAAGGCTGGCCCAGGCCAGGCGCAGCTTCAGCCCCAGACCCGAACTCCAGCCTGTGGTGGTACTCACCACCTTGCCGTCCTTGACGATGAGGAAGCTGGGGGTGACGCTCACCTGCCAGCGGGCGGCAAGGTCCCCTCGCTCATCGTTATGGGTCGGGAAAGTCAGCCCCTTTTTGCCCATCCCCTTGCTCAATTGCTGCGTGTTGCCTGAGCGCAGTGCCACCGTCAGCACGTTTTCACCGTTCTGCCAGAGCTGCTCCACCGTCGGTGTGGTGAAGCGGCAGACGGCGCACCAGCTGGCCCAGTAGTAGACCAGCAGCGGCTTGTCCCGGCTCATGGCCTGCAGGTCGGCGGTGGTGCCATCTTGCAGGGTGAGGGTGGGCAGAGGGCTGCCTTCTGGCAGCGCCGGGCTGCGCCAGAAGTCCAGCGCCATCGAAATGACCACGCCAAACAGCAGCAGCCAGAGTGCCTCTTTGCCCCAGCGTCGCAGGCGATGGGGGAGGGATGGTTTGGCTTCCATGGTTACCCCTTCCTGGCCAGTTCGGCTTTCACGATTTGCTCAAGCTCTTCGTAGGGGATGGCGCCCGACACCAGCTGGTTGCCGATCAATGTGGCCGGTGTCCCTTGCACTCCCAGCAGCGTGCCGATGCGAAGGCTGTTGCGCAGCTCCTCGGTGGCCCTGGCTTCGGGTTTGAGTGCAGTGTTGCCGGTGGCCGCCAGCGCCTTGTTGATATCCGCCTCGGTCAGCATGCCCTGCTTGCTCATCAGCTTGTCGTGCAGGGCGAGGAAGCGGGCGGGATCCTGCTGCCACAGGGTCAGGCTGTATTGGGCCGCCTTGGCAGAGGTCTGCCCCTTGAACGGCAACAGCTTGATCACCAGCCCGACATCATTTGGGTAGGCCTTCAGCAGCCTGGCCAGATGGGGATCGAACTGTTTGCAGAAGGGGCAGTTGTAGTCGGTGAACGACACCAGGGTCAGCTTGGGGTTTTTGGCGCCCAGGCGCGGGCTGGTAGCGCTGTTGAACAGCACATCCTGGTTGCCCTTGATGAAGTTGCCAAGCTGGCTGGCCTGATCCGCCGCGTTCTGTTTCTCCCAAGCATCGGCCACCTCATCGAGGATCTTGGGGTTGGCCACCAGAGTCTCGCGGATCAGCTCCTTGATGCGGGACTCCTGCTCCGGGGTGAAGGGGGCTGCGTGCAGGGCCGGGGTCAGCAGGGTGCCCAGCAGGGTCAGGGTGAGCAGGGTCGATTTCATTTGGTGTCTCCTTGAGAGGGGGCTATGGCTGCTTGCTTCAGGGTGCCAAGCAGAGTCGGTCGGTCCAGCAGGGGGGAAAGGATCTCGCCACCCTGCAGGCCCGGCCCATAAATCTGGTTGAAGGGAATGGCCACGCTGACGCGCTGGCGCAAGAAATCAGCGATGCTGGCGGAGGGACGGCTCCAGTCCCCGCGCAGGGCCACCACATCGGGGGCGCTCAGCGCTTTTTGCACATCATCTCGCAGCAGCACGTTGAATTTGTTGGCTTTACAGGTAATGCACCAGTCGGCGGTGACATCGACAAAAACCCGCTTGTTCTGCGCCAGAGCATCCGCAATCGCTTGCTCAGAGAGCGGCTGCCAGTTGACGGTATCTCGCTGGGGTTTTCCTTCCATCGTAAAGGCGCCGCCCAGCAGCAGGGCTCCACCCAGTAGACAGGTGAGGGCCAGTCCCAGGGTCACACCCCGAATACCGTGACGCCACACCACGGCTAGCAGCAGGGCAGCCAGCATCAGCGCCATCAGGATCAGCATCCAGAACTGACCGATATGGTTGCCGAGCAGGCTGAGCAGCCAGAGGCTGGAGCCCAGCATCATCAGACCGAGCAGAATGCGCAGGCGGCCCATCCAGCGGCCCGGCTTCGGCAGCCAGAGTGCGAGACGGGGGAAGGCGGCGATCAGCAGCCAGGGCAGGCTCATGCCAAGGCCAAGCGCGGTGAAGATGAGCCAGAGTTGACCCAGCGGTGCTCCGAGCGCAAAGGCGACTGCGGTGCCGAGGAAGGGCGCCGAGCAGGGGGTGGCCAGCAGGGTAGCGAAGCACCCCTGCAGAAAGTGACCGCCCAGGCTGTTGCCACCCGTGGTGGCGAGACGGGTATTGAGGTTGCTTGGCAGCCTTAGCTCGAACAGCCCCAGCAGGTTGGCACAGAACAGCGCCGTCACCACCACCATAAAGCCGATAAACCAGACGCTCTGGAACTGGATGCCCCAGCCGACGGCCCCCTGGCTGGCGCGCAACAGTGTGCTCATGAGTGCCAGCGCCCAGAAAGAGACCAGGATGCCGGCACTGGCCGCCAGGAATTGCAGGCGAACCGGACGGCGCTCGCGGGTTTCCAGTTGCAACACCGATCCCAGCTTGAGCGCCAGCACCGGCAGCACGCAGGGCATCAGATTGAGGATAAGGCCACCCAGCAGGGCGGCGCCCAGCAACCAGACAAGGGCGTGAGCGCTCTGGGGCAGGGTCAGCGGGTCACCTATGTGGAACTCGCTCTGCCAGGCCTGTTCACCGTTGGCCAGTACAAAACCGAGTTGCTGGCTACGGATGTCGGGCGCATCGCCCTGCCAGCCATCGCTGACCGGAATGCGGGCGATCAGGGTGTTGCCTTGCACCTCCAGCTCGGGTTTGCCAAATTCGGCGCCCTCCAGCTTCTGGAGGAAAATCTGGGGATCCTGCCAGCCTTGCGGGTTGTCGGCGGTCAGCTGCAGCTGGTTTTGCTGATAACCCGCTTTGAGGATGACGGTATCCGGCAGGGTTTGTGGCAGCTTGCTCATCGCCTGGGCGTAGGCAAAGTCGAACCCTTCCGGCGTGGTGCCATCGAGCGCAAGGGTAAAAGGGTAGTCGGTCAGAATGCAGACATTGCTGCAAGTCGAAAGGCGCAGGGTGCCAGTCAGCGCATCGCTGCTGCTGTGAGCAAGCGTGATGGGGAGGCTGACGGTCTTCTGATAGCCCTGGGTCGAGATACCACTGACGTCAAATCGCTCCGGCACGGGCCAGTGCCACTGCTGGGTGGCTTGAGGGGCATCCCAGAAGATTTCAGGGGCAATGCCACCTTCCCCCGGGTTCTGCCAATAGGTCTTCCAGCCGGACTCGAGCTCCAGGCTGAGCAGCACGCGAGTTTGGGCGGGATCTCGGGTATCCGCTTGCAGCCGCACTTTGGCGTGATCGTTCTGGGGGCTGGCAAGCCAGCCGGTATCGCTGGCCAATCCCATGGATTGCCACAGCAGGCCGCCCATCAACAGGGCGGTCTTGATGATGTTTGACATTTTTTTGTCTCTTGAAAATGAAAGTTAGGGTGGTGTAAACCGCGGCTAACTCATTCTCGCCAGACACAGAGAGTAAGATGAAGTCGCCGTTCAGGCGGAGATATGTTTCTGGGTGGGGGCAAGGCGGGGGCGCGGCGCGACAGCGGCGCCAGCAGGGCAATCACGAAGGCGATGGCAAAGAAGATCTGTTCGACGCAGAGCAGGGTGGCGGCACTGAGCCACTTGCCGTTGAGCTGGCAACTGCTCGGCTGCGGTGTTGCGGTTTGGGCATCGTCGGCTTCGGCGCCGGAAGATGGGACAGGCAGTATCTGGCAACTCAGGGCCTGATCGAGCTGAGCCAGCCGTGCCAGCGGCTGGGCCGCACAGTTGAGCACCAGAATGCAGACCAGCAGCAGGAGTCTTGTCGCCACGCGTTGTCGCAAAATCATGCTCGCCCTACCCTGTTGAATGGTGCATATCCTATCGATCAATAATGGCAGGGGCAAGTCAGCAGGATTCGATACGACCATATGTGCGATGCAGGGTGGTCAGATCTATTTGGCGAACACTTGTTCGCTAAAAGGGGGATCAGTATACTGCGCCGAGTTAAAATTCGAGGTGTTCGATGCTCAAACTTGCCCGTGTGCTGCTGCTAACCCTGCTGCTCGTCTTCTGGTTCGTGTTCGGTCTGTTGCTCTGTCTGGTGCGTCCACGTCATCCCAACAACGTCTTTGTATTCGCCCGCATGTACCATGCGGTTTGCCCGCTGCTCGGGCTCAAGGTCAAGGTAACCATACCGGACGAGATCAAGTCGCTCGGCCCGGCGGTTTACGTCTGCAACCACCAGAGCAACTTCGACATCTTCACCGTGACCGGTGCCGTCATGCCGGGCGTGGTGGCGGTAGGCAAGAAGAGTCTGCTGTGGCTGCCCTTCTTCGGTCTTATCTTCTGGCTCTCAGGCAACGTGCTCATCGACCGCTCCAACCGCTCTCGTGCCATCGGCACCATAGGCCAGGTGGTGGATCGCATCAAGCATCACGGTACCTCCATCTGGATGTTCCCTGAAGGCACTCGTTCCAAGGGCCGTGGCCTGTTGCCGTTCAAGGCAGGCGCCTTCCACACCGCCGTGCAGGCCGAGGTGCCCGTGGTGCCCATCGTCTGCTCCAGCTACTTCGGTCAGGTTGACCTGAACCGCTGGGACAATGGTGAAGTGCTGGTCGAGGTGATGACTCCGCTGTGCAGCAAGGAGCACGGCGCCGCCGGCATTCGTGATCTGTCCGATACCTGCCGTGTAGCGATGGAAAGCAAGCTGGTCGAACTGGACAGCAAGCTGGGTCGTCATCAGGCCGTCTGAATCTGAACGGAAGAGGACATAGAGGGAGCCGCTGGCTCCCTTTTTTGTTGGTTAAAATCACCACTTTATTGGTTATTTTTACCAATCTTCTCGCCTTGAATCTCAGTATGAAATCCATATCTATATGTAAAACAACAATAAATTATTTTGGCATGGCTCTTGTAATGCTATGGGAAGAGATAGCCATCCCAATGAACAAGGAGCCAGACCATGAGCGTATTCAGCCGCCTGACCGACGTGATCAATGCCAACCTGCACAGCCTGCTCGACAAGAGTGAAGAGCCGGAGAAGATGCTGCGGTTGATGATCGAAGAGATGGAGCAGGTGCAGGTCGAGATGAGAACCCAGGCCGCCCGCGTCATCGCCGAGCAGAAACAGCTGGAGCGTCACCAGCAGGCGTTGCAACACCAGATCCTGGAGTGGTCGGCCAAGGCCGAGCTCGCCATCCAGAAGGGACGTGAGGATCTGGCCCGTGCCGCTCTCACAGAGAAGCTGGCTGAGGTCAAAAAATGCGAGCAACTGGAGCAGGACAAGGCCCGTGTGGCCGAGGTGCTGGCCCAGCTCACCGCCGACAGCGAGCGACTGGCGGCCAAGCTGAGCGAGGCCCGCGAGAAGCAAAAGATGCTGACCCTGCGGGAGCAGACCGCCCACAGTCGCATCCGTGCCCGTGCTCAGGTCGACAATCAGCGCATGCATGAGCTGATGGCCCGCTTTGACGGTTTTCAGGGGCGGGTCGATCAGCTGGAAGCCCAGCTGGAGGCGGCAACCCTGGGGCAGAATCCCTCGCTGGAGGCCCAGTTCCGCGAGCTGGAACTCAATGACGAGATTGAACGCGAGCTGGCCCGTCTGAAGGGTCAGAAGGTGGAGGCATAATCATGACGCCCTGGCCGAAAGACCGTGCCCATCGCAAGTTGACCGGGGTCTGCGCCGGCATTGCCAGCCGGCTGGGGCTCTCCAGGGTGACGGTACGGATAGTGGCGCTGATCGCCCTGATCCTGATGCCGCCGCTGACCCTGGCCGCCTATCTGCTGGCGGTGCTGATCATGCCGCCCCGTCGTGAATTGAAGCGTTGGCTGGACTGACCCCGGGGTCATTCAGCCAGCAAGAGAAGCCTGTGAGGAGCAGAACATGCTGGAATTTATCGTCTTGATGCTGGTGTTGGTCGCCATGGCGCTGACGGGGTTCACCGTGCTGGCCATGTTGGTGGTGAGCGGTGTCTTCGTGCTGTTCGGCGCCCTGGCCGGCATGTTTGCTCTCATCATCAAGCTGGCGCCCTGGTTGCTGGTGCTGCTGGTGGTGTGCTGGTTCATCAGCAACAGGCGCAAGCAATCCAATACCTACCGTTAACCCTCCCTGTTATCGGATCCTTCCTTGGCCACTGCTTGCAGTGGCCTTTTTTTGTGGTGCTTCCAGGGGCGGCGTGACGACCGTCAGCCAGGGCTGACTCCAGTCGGCCCAGCCATCCGGCTCTTGCACCAGGCGCTCCTTGAAGGCTTTGCTCTGCTGCTTGAGGCGATACTCGAGCCGCAGCGCGGCACCCTTGTCACCAACTGTCTGCTGCCACACCAGCACCAATGGCCCCTTGCCGCGCAGGGCGCGTGAGCCTTTGCCGCTCTGGTGCTGGCGAAGTCGCCTGATCGGGTCTGTGCTGATCCCCGTATAGAGCAGGCCGGCCGCAGTGCGAACCAGATAGATGGACCACTGGCTGGGGGCGGGAGGGGGAGTCGGTTTGGCATCCATCACGGGTTTTCTCATTCGATCTGTCTGTGCCAAACTCAAAGCAGCGCAAGGAGGTGCGATGCGAGTCTGGTGTTGGTTGTGGTGTCTGTTGTCGATGTCGGCTCATGGAGAGACGCTGCGTCTCTACGATTATCATCAGCATCCCCCTTTCGTGACGGGGGAGACGACCGGGCTGAGCCGGGATCTGGTCAAGTATCTCAACGAAAAGCTTGGCGGAGAACCCAGACTTGAGCTCTGGCTGGTGAATCGCGCCAGATTGGCGCTTGAGATGTCGGATCCTGGCTTTGACGGCCTGGTGAGCTGGGTCAATCCTGCCTGGGTCGGGGATCCCCAGCGCGAGCACTATCTGTGGACCTTTTCCATGATGCGCGACACCAACGAGCTTATCTCCAGCCTGGCCAAACCCGTCACCTATCGTGGCCCGGATTCACTCAAGGGTCTGATCTTCGGTGGCATAGAGGGCTACCGCTATCAGGGCATCGATGATGCTGTGGCCCGGGGCGATCTGGTGCGCCACGATGCCAAGAAGGTCAGAACCAATTTCAGCCTGCTGATACGCGGCCGCATTGATGTGACGCTGGTGCCGGGCTCGGCACTCGCTTTTTTCACCCATGATGCCTATGAGGGCAAGCTGTTCGTCTCGCCCTTTGCCCAATCCAGCTATACCCGCCACCTCTTGTTGCCCAAATCCCGCCACGAGTTGCATACCAGGCTGAACGACATTGCCGAGCAGATGGGTAGGGATCCCAAGTGGCTTGCCA
The DNA here is from genome assembly GCF_027705025.1 of Aeromonas sp. D3. Taxonomy (NCBI): domain Bacteria; kingdom Pseudomonadati; phylum Pseudomonadota; class Gammaproteobacteria; order Aeromonadales; family Aeromonadaceae; genus Aeromonas; species Aeromonas sp. D3. The sequence continues at coordinate 100,894 of NZ_JAPDBE010000001.1, forward strand.
TTCTGGAATCCTATCGCAGCAGACCCTGAGCATCATTGCTGCCGCCGCGCCTGAGGCGGTGCAGCGGCAGCAGGCTCACCAGCAGGCCCGCCCAGACAAAGGCAAACCCGACCGATTTGACCGGATCCGCCGTCTCGCCAAACCAGAGGATGGCGAGCAGGAAGGCGAGGCTGGGTTCTATGTATTGCAGCAGGCCAACCGTGCTCATGCGGGTGCGCATCATGCCGTAACAGAACAGCCCCACCGGCAGCAGAGTGGCGGGAGCGCTGCCCATCAGCAGCAGTCGGTCGGCCCAGTCACCGGCCATGAACTGGCTCACGCCGTTGAGCGTCAGAGCGCCGATGATCAGCAGGGCGACCGGCAGCTGGACCAGGGCTTCGAGGTAGAGGCTGACACCGGCGTCGTAGTGCACTTTCTTTTTGAGCAGACCATAGAAGGCGAAGTTGGCCCCCATGATGAGGGAGAACCAGGGCAGCTGACCGTAGGAGAAGAGCATGTAGGCGAGTCCGGCCAGTGCCAGGGCGACTGCCAGGTGCTTTTGCACTGTGAGCTTCTCTTTGAGGAAGATGACGGCGAACACGATATTGAACAGCGGCGTCATGAAGAAGGCGAGGCTGGTGGCCAGCACCTGACCCGTGGTCAGACACCAGGTGAACATGCACCAGCTGATGGACATGACAGGGCCCGCCAGCAGTATGAGGCCCAGCTGGCGGGGTTCACTGCGAAGCCGTGCCCAGGGCACCTGATAGCCGAGGAGAGCAAAGAGCGCAGCCAGCAGAACGACAGACCAGAGCACACGGTGGGAAAGCAGCTCCCACATGTTGACCTCGGGCATGAACTGGTAATAGAGGGGCAGCATGCCCCACAGCGCGAATGAGAGGGCCGCGCTGCCGGTGCCCATCCAGTTTTTCATCGTTTTTCGTTTATTAAATTAAACATTTGTGGCCGCATGATAAGTATCTGTTGAATCTTTCACAAGCAGGATCAGGGGGAAAACTCTGTTACCATCGGGCCCATGAACCGACTCGATACGCTGTTTGAACAGATCCGGGCCTGCCGGTTGTGCGAGGCTCATTTGCCGCTGGGCCCACGCCCTGTGATCCGCGGGAAAGAGCCTGCTCGTCTGCTGATCATCGGTCAGGCTCCCGGCACCCGAGTGCATGCCAGTGGCATCCCCTGGGATGACCCCTCTGGCGATCGGCTGCGTCACTGGCTCGGCGTGGATAAAACGACCTTCTACGACGAGTCCCGCATCGCCATCATGCCGATGGGGCTCTGCTACCCCGGCAAGGGCAAGTCGGGGGATCTGCCCCCTCGTCCTGAATGTGCGCCCACCTGGCACGACAAGGTATTGATGCTGCTGCCCAATATCGAGCTGACCCTGCTCATCGGCCAGTATTCCCAACAGTACTATCTGGGCAAGGCTGGCAAAGGTTCGCTGACCGAGACGGTAAGACAATGGGCCGACTATGGTCCCGCCTGGCTGCCTTTGCCGCACCCGTCTCCCCGCAATACCTTCTGGCTCAGGAAGAACCCCTGGTTCGAGCAGGATGTGCTCCCCCATTTGCAGCAAAGGGTCGCCCCCTTGCTGCTTTGATTCAGGCCGCCGGTTCTGCAAGGGGTTTTGGCTTGCTGCGGGCCATGGCAAGCAGCGGGATTATGATGCACAAGCATCCCAGCAGCAGCGGCAGACCCGGCTGCTCGTCAAACAGCCAGACCCCGATGGCAACCGCCATCAAGAGGCCGGTATATTCCGCCGAGGCGATCTTGCTCGCCTCCGCCTTGCGATAGGCCACCACGCACAAGCCGGCATAGACCATGATCAGCGCCGATGAGCCGAAGGCGGGCCACCACATCTGCCACTGCCAGTCGCCCCCTTCCCATAGCGCCAGCGCCAGTATGAAAGGCATGCTCAGCACGTTGGTGAAGAACAGTGTCTGGGCGATGGGCTGCTTGAGCGGGATCCGCTTGATCAGCAAGTTGTTGAGCGCCATGGAGAGCGCCACCCCGAGTGCCGCCAGCGCGGCCCAGTTCACCTCGGTCGGCCGCAGCACGATCAGCACTCCGATAAAACCGATGAGTGCGGTCAGCACCTTCTGGCGCGAGATGGCTTCCCCCGCCATCCACACTGCCAGCGGTACCATCATCAGAGGCGCCGCATAGAAGAGGGCATTGGCGGTGGCGAGCGGCAAGCGGGTGAGGGCGATAACCATCAGGCAGACGCCAACCGCCCAGATATGGGCCCGCAGCAGATGCCACTTGATGGCGACCGGCGGATTGCGACGCCATGACCAGAGCAGCCAGGGAGTCAGCAAGAGGGCGGCGGAGAGCTGGCGAAAGAAGACAAACTGGAACACGGGCTGGCTCGGCTCCAGCACCTTGACCAGCGCATCGGAAAAGACCGCCACCATATTGCCCAGCACCAGATAGAGGATCCCGATCCCGACTGCATTCATACCACCTCCCATGTCAGATGAGGGCAGGGTAGCGCGGGGTCAGTTATCCAGTAAAATGATAAAAAATCACCATCCATGAGATTTTTGGATAATGAAACTGCCTCCCCTGCGTGCCGTTCAATACTTCGAGGCGGTCGCCCGCCTGCTCAGCTTTTCTCGCGCGGCCCTCGAGCTGAACGTCAGCCAGAGTGCGGTCAGCCATCAGATCCGATTGCTGGAGGATTTTCTGGGGGAGCGGCTGCTGCTGCGCCAGGGGCGGCTGTTGTCATTGACAGCCCAAGGGGAGGTGTATTTTGAGGGCATAGCGGCCGGGCTCGGCCAGATCGCCCAGAGCAGCGAACAACTACGCGGCGGTGGCGAGATGCGAGTCCGGCTTGCCGTCTACAGTTCGTTCGCGGTGAAGTGGTTGATCCCGCGCCTGGCGGGCTTGCGTCAGCTCTATCCCGAGCTGGATCTGAGCCTGGAGATGGTGGCGGAAGATCCCGAGCTTTCCGATCGGGTGGCAGACTGCTTTATCACTGTCTCGCCCCATGGTCGTGGCTATTGCCACGATCTCATCTATCGGGAGCGGCTCTTTCCGGTTTGCAGCCGACGGCTGTTGCAGCAAGTTGAAGGGGAGTGGCCGCAGGCCATCTGGCAACTGCCGCTCCTTTCGGTACAGTCTATCTACAAGGCGCGGGGAGAGGATTGGCAGCGCTGGGCCAAGGCGGGTGAGCTGGTCATTCCCGAGGAGGCGCGCATGCACCACTTCAGTCATGTGTTGCTGGCGATGGAGGCGGCGGCCTGGGATCAGGGGGTGGCCTTTGTGAACGACTACATGTTGCGGCCGGATGATCCCCAGCTGGTGGCCTTGCCGGTACACCAGCTGGAGACGGGGGATGCCTTCTATTTCACCTGCAAGCGATCCCGGGCCCATGAGCCCGCCATCAGCCGCTTGCGTCAATGGCTGATGATGGAGACGCGCCAGAGCATGGCCTTGCAAACAAAAGCCCAGCCCTGATGCTCAGGTTGGGCTTGTTTGAACTGGCTCAGAATACACAGGCTGGCGGCACAGACGCCACCGAGGGATTTGCAGTGGCCTGACGGCAAGCATCAGGCCACCCGAGACTCAGGCTTTCTTGAACTGGCTCAGAATAAACATGCTGGTGGCACAGACCACGACGGAAGGGCCCGCAGGCGTGTCCTGATACCAGGAGAGGCTGAGCCCGCCCAGCACAGCCAGACAGCCGATCAACGCCGCAAAACCGGCCATCTGCTCCGGCGTCTGGCTGAAGCGGCGAGCGGTGGCGGCGGGAATGATCAGCAGGGAGGTGATGATCAACGCCCCGACAAACTTCATCGCCACGGCGATCACCAGCCCAATCAGCAGCATCAGCACGCAGCGCAGCACATCGACCCTGACCCCTTCCACCCGCGCCAGCTCTTCCGAGATGGTCATGGAGAGCAGGGGATCCCACAGTCGCCACAGGGTCAGCAGCACCAGGGCGCCGCCACCGTAGATCCAGAGCAGATCCACCGGCTGTACCGAGAGCAGGTCGCCGAACAGATAGGCCATCAGATCCACCCGCACGTTATCCATAAAACTCAAGGTGACCAGGCCCAGCGACAGGGCACTGTGGGCCAGGATACCGAGCAGGGTATCGGTCGCCACCTGCTGGTTGCGGCTCATGATCACCAGCAGCATGGCCATGGCGAGGCAGCAGACCACCACGGCCAGGGTGAGATCCACCTGCAGCAGTATCCCCAGCGCTATGCCAAACAGGCAGGCGTGGGAGAGGGTGTCGCCGAAATAGGCCATCTTGCGCCACACCACAAAGCTGCCCAGAGGCCCGGCCAGCAGAGCGATGCCGAGACCTGCCGCGAGGGCATATAACAGAAAGCTGTCCACTTGAATGTCCTTAGCTGCGCTTATTGATTGCGAGACGGCAGGCGGATGACGGGCGCCTGCGGTTCGTGATGATGATGCTCGCCGTCGCAGTGATGATGGTGGGTGTAGACCGCCAGCACCTCCTGTTCAGGGCGCCCGAACAGGCGGGCAAATTCGGGATGGCGGGCCACGCTTTCCGGTTCACCGTGACAGCAGACGTGACGATTGAGACAGATCACCTCATGGGTGCTTGCCATCACCAGATGCAGGTCGTGGGAGACCATCAGCACGGCGCAGTTGAGCTCGGCCGCCAGCTGGCTGATGAGGGCGTAGAGCTCGATCTGGCCCGTGATATCCACGCCCTGAACCGGCTCGTCCAGCACCAGCAGCTCGGGTTTGACCAGCAGGGCGCGAGCCAGCAGCACCCGCTGCATTTCGCCGCCGGAGAGTTTCTGCATCCGGTTGTCCAGCAGGTCCCCCGCGCCGACCCGATCCAGCGCCTCATCAATGGAGAGGCGGCCATTCTTGCCGAGTTGCAGAAAGCGACGCACCGTCAGCGGCAGGGTAGGGTCCAGATAGAGGCGCTGGGGGACATAGCCGACCCTGAGGTCCCGACTGCGATGGATCTCGCCGGAATCCGGGGTGAGCAGGCCCAGCACCAGCTTGCTCAATGTGCTCTTGCCTGCCCCGTTGGGGCCGACCAGGGTAGTGATTTTGCCTTTATTCAGGGTAAAGGAGACCTTGTCGAGCACGGATCGTCCGTCGAACGAAAGACAGACCTCTTTCAGCTCCACCAGTTGGGTCATGACAGCTCCGGGGTTTACAGCCTGTGAGAGTTATAATATAACAGCAGTATTGGTTTGTTATATTATCACACACTCACTTCCTGACGAGATCTCTATGCGAATTCTTACACTGATCACTGCCCTGCTGGCGGTGAGTCTGCCTGTCCGTGCCCTCGAGGTGCTGACCACCATCAAGCCCCTCGGCTTTATAGCGGCCGCGATCACCGATGGCGTGAGCGAGCCCAAGGTACTGTTGCCGACCGGCGCCTCTCCCCACGATTTTGCCCTGCGCCCCTCCGATATTCGCAGCATCAACGGCGCCGATCTGGTGGTGTGGGTGGGTCCAGAGCTGGAAGGTTTCATGGCCAAGCCGCTGGCCAAGCATCCTCACGTGCTGACCCTTACCCAGGTTGAAGGGATGCCGCTGTTCAATTACGCAACTCAGGCGAGCCATGACAGCCACCATCATGATGCCGATGAGCACGACCATGCTGCCCATGATCACGCAGACCATGACGGACACGAAGGGCATCATCATGAAGGGGTCGACCCGCATATCTGGCTGGGGCCGACCCAGGCACTGGTCATCGCCAGCGCATTGAGCGAAACCTTGAGCGCCCAGGATCCGGCCAATGCCGAGCGCTATCGTGCCAACCTGCTGACCTTCAAGGGCAAGGTGGATGCCAAGGACAAGCTGATTGCCGGGCAGATGAAGGCGGTGAGCCAGAAGGGCTATTTCGTGTTTCACGAGGCCTATGGTTACTGGGAACGTCACTACGGCATGAGCTCCAAGGGGCACTTTACCGTGAGCCCGGAGCGTCGCCCTGGCGCCAAGACGCTGGTCGATATCCGCAAGGCGCTGCAGGAGAAACAGGCGAGTTGCATCTATGCCGAGCCGCAGTTCTCGCCGGCAGTGATCGAGTCGGTCGCCCGCAATACCGGTGCCAAGGTGCTGCTGTTGGACGAGGTGGGTGAGCAGGTTCCGCTCGGGCCGGATGGCTATCCGCAGTTCATGCAGCAACTGGCCGATGCCTTCGCCCAGTGCCGCTGAGCCAGGGCGGGTTGATCGATAGGGCAACCGTGGCCAACTATACTGACCTTCATCATCTGACATGGAGTGTCTCGTATGAAATGGCTGCTCATTCCCACCTGCACGCTGGCGTTGCTCTGCGCCAGCGTGCAGGCCTCTCGCCTCTCCGAATATATTGCCAGCCCTGAACTGCGGGCAAAATTGCAGGAGGTCTATGGTGGCAGGGCGATCCAGCGGGCCGAGGCGTTCTCCCGTTTGCTGTCACCGAGGGCTGGCACTACGGATCAGCAGAAAATAGAGCTGGTGAACAACTACTTCAACAACCTGACCTACAGCGAGGATCCCAGACTGTGGGGAGATGAGGATTATTGGGCCAATCCGCTGGAGTTCATCGGTGCCCGAGGTGGGGATTGCGAGGATTACAGCATTGCCAAGTACTACACCCTGATGGAGCTGGGGGTGGATGAGAAAAAGCTGCGGCTGGCTTATGTCAAGGCGGTGAAATACAACCAGTTTCACATGGTGACGCTTTATTTCCCGACTCCCAAGTCTGACCCTATGGTGCTCGACAACATCAACAGCCGGATCCTGCCCGGTAGCCAGCGGACCGATCTCATCCCTGTTTACAGCTTCGACGCCAAGAGCATCTGGATCATGAAATCCCGCCGTGAGGGAACCCTGGCGGGCAGTGCTGACCGGTTGGCGCAGTGGACATCGATGAAGACCCGTTTCTCCAGCGAGCAACTGCGCTCTCCCCGTCGTCAGTTATAGTTTTCCCGCTGTTTTCAGCTCCTCGAAATATTTGGCTGCACCCGGGTGCTGTTCGATGCTCAGCACCGGGCCTGTCTTGTTGCGCGCCTTGTGAAACAGGTTGGCGTAGCCATAGGTTTGTTCGTTGAAGTTGGTCTGCTGGGTCAGCATGGCCCTGGTCAGGCGATAGACATCGGCCTCTGGCGTAGCGGCATTGGTCACCAGGGTCGCCGCGATGGCAAAGGTGGGGGTCGCTTTCAGGTTGCCGGGATAGATGCGAGCCGGCACCTGACTGCGCTGGTAGTACTTGACCCCCTTGATCAGTTGCTCCCGCAGCGTTCCCTCAATCGGCAGAAAGCGGATGGCGCAGCGCTTGGCGGTATCGAGCACGATCCGGTTCGGGTGGCCCATCACCAGGCCATAGGCATCTATCTGTTTGCTGCAGAGTGCATCGACCAGATTGCCTGCACTCTTCAGATCGAGATCCTGCTCCTTTGCACCCAGCAGGTCGAACAGCGCCAGCGCCGTCTGGCGGGTACCCGAGCTCTTCAGCCCCATGTCGATGGGAGCCAGCTTGAGTTGCTCCAGGCTGGTGATATCGCCATCGGCTCGCACCACTATGGTGAAGGGTTCTGCATGGGTGGCAAACAGGGCCCTCAGCTCGGGTTGAGGCTGGCTGACATAGGGACCCAGCCCCTTGCTGGCCTGATAGAGCCAGTCCGATTGCACCAGTGCGTAGCTTGTCTGGCCAGCCTGCAATTGGCGAAGGTTCTCGATGGAACCTGATGTGGCCTGCGGCTTGCATTGCAGCTCGGGGTCACTCTTGTTGGCCAGTCGGCAGAACTCCCTGGCAATCTGATGATAGATCCCCTGCTCACCGCCGGTGGCGAGGGTAACGGGGTTGGCCAGCAGCGGCAGCGGCCACAGCAGGGCGAGCAACGACCAGGTTCTGTTCATGATGCCTCCTTGCTGGCATAGCCATCGATACCCCAGGCGCGCAGGGTATTTACATCCTGGATTTCGCTGGCTTCAGCCAGCAGGGTGTAGCCCGAACTGTGCAGGCATTGAGCGACCAGATTCCAATAGAGGGGATCCTGGGTCGGCTGGCAGCTGATGAAGACGGGATTGATGGGGTCGAGCTGGTTGAAGGTGTCGTTGGTCATGGGAATGGCGCTAAACGCCATCTCGACGCCCTGCTCCTGCAAGGTAGCGAGCCGTTCCTCCCCGAGAGGCGGGAAGCTTGCCAGATCCCAGCGCCAGTCGAGTGTCTTGCCCCTTGCTTTGGCCAGTAGCGGCGCAAATTGTGTCCAGTCGGCATGATTGAGCAGGCTGAGGGGCAGTTGCAGCCCTTCCGCTGGATGGGATAGCCAGTGCTCAAGCAGGCTTTTGATTTCGTCCGGTGAACTGTCGATGGAGGGAGGAATGGTCGGGACAAGGCGGCTGTAGAGGCGGATCTTGCCCTGGGTGGAGAAGAAATATTGTTGCTGCATGCCCTCTTCTTCGTCCATCAGCCCTTGCAGCGGAAGTTCAGCTGTCACTGCCTGCTGCTTGCCAAGCTGGGTGACCTTGAGCCTTTGTTGCAGCAGGTCACGCTTGCGCTCGGAGACCAGCTGATTGACCGAGATGACCAGCTCCTTGAGGTCCTGCAGCCAGGGGGATTCCAGGCTGCCGCTGAACTGGCGTTTGCGGATCCTGACCAGTTGCTGGTTGATTTGCTCGAGGGGGCGAAGCAGGCGTCTGCATACCCAGGAGATCACCAGGGTGAATACCAGCAAGCCAGCGAGCAGGGCCAGTCCGGTACGGCTGATGGCATTCCACAGATGCTGGTAGGCGTAGCCGGTATGTCCCTCCAGGGTGAGGGTGCCCAGCATGCGCCAGCCATCGGTCAGTTCCTGCTCAATGTTGACTGGCGGCATGTCGATAACAGAAGGGAGCCAGCTTGGTACGTTCTGCTGCGCTGTGTGGAAGACCTTCTGAAACAGCGGCTGACCGTCAGGATCCAGCAGGGTGACCGAGCTGACAAAACCGCCGTCAAACATGGCATTGACGATGGTTTCTGCCAGCACCTTGTCATCGTTGAGCAGGGTACCTTGCAGTACCAGCCCGAGTGCCGTGATGGCCGTTTCAAGATTGGCTGACATCTGGTCGAGGATGGATTGACGTACCGTGGTGACTTCCAGCATGAACAGCAGGGCGGCACCGATAACGAACAGGATCAGGATGATTCGGTTTAACAGTTTTGCTAACGACATATCCACTCCATGGAAAAGTTATCGCAACATCATGAAACCTTGGGTCAAACACGATCGGACCCGGTTCTTAAAAATAGGAAAAAATAGTTAAAAAAGACGATCATTTCTGCCCATAAAGGAATGTTATGCATAAAATGTGAGGTTCATGCAGATTGGTATGAACTTATTGTGAGTATTTAGGTCAAACAATCAGTTTTATACGGTTTTATAACAATCAGACCGACCACTAACACCCATTGGATCTAATGACAGGATAGCGGATGAAACGTCTCCGTCCCTTGGTAGCACAGGCTGCCAATTGGGAACCCCCGGTTCCCCGCAAGCATTTTTATGCCATGTTACTGCTCACGGCCATGACGCTGTCAGCGGTAGCCATATTGCCGGCACCAGGTGACATCCTGGAGCGGCCATTGCGTCTTGAGTTGCCGATTGCGACCCATGGCACAGCAACCAACGAAGACAATACGGACTTTAACGACATCCCGGATCATGAGCTGGTGGAAGCCGCGACCCCGGAAGATGATATCCCGACCGATGCCACTCCCCAGTGGCAGGATTATCGGGTGCGCAGTGGTGAGAATCTGACCACCATCTTCAACAATCTGGGACTTTCTACCACCACCCTCTACAAGGTGCTGGATGCGGACAGCAAGAATAACCTTGCCCGCCTCAAGCCTGGCCAGACCATAGAGTTGCTGATCGATCAGGACAACATACTGCAACAGATGAAGATTCGTCTGAACATCAAGCAGACCCTGGTCCTGGAGCGCACTGACGATACTTACAGCGCCAACATGCTCAATGAAGAGGTGGAGTGGCAGCAGAAGAGTTATGACGGTGTCATCAACGGCAGTTTCTATGTCAGTGCCCGCAATGCCGGGATCCCGGCCAGCCATATCCAGAAGATTGCCAACCTGTTCCAGTGGCGGCTGAATTTCGCCAAGGATTTGAAAAAGGGCGACAAGTTCAGGGTGCTGGTTCGTCAGGAGACGGTCGAGGGCAAGAGCACGGGCAACACCCAACTGCTGGGCGTCGAAGTGTTCAATCAGGGCAAGGGCGTCTCGGCCTGGTTGTCGGAAGATGGCAACTACTATGACGGCCAGGGCAACAGCCTGGAGCGCGGCTTCCGCCGCTATCCGACCCACAGCCGCTATCGGGTGAGCTCCAGTTTCAACCCGAACCGCCGTCACCCCATCACCGGCCAGGTCCGCCCCCACGAGGGCACCGATTTTGCCTTGCCGGTGGGCACGCCTGTATTGGCTACCGGTGACGGTGTCGTACTCAAGGCGACCAGCCACCCACTGGCCGGTACCTATGTGGTGATCAGGCACGGTCGTACCCTGATGACCCGTTATCTGCACCTGAGCAAGCTGCTGGTGAAAACCGGCCAGAAGGTGAAGATGGGTGACAAGATTGCGCTCTCCGGCAACACGGGCCGGTCCACCGGTGCTCACCTGCACTACGAGGTGCGGATCAACAACCGCCCGGTCGATGCCATGAAGGTCAAGTTGCCGATGGCGGAGCCGCTCTCCGGCAAGGCCAAGCGCCAGTTCCTTGCCAAGGTGAAGAGCTATCGCAAGGAGATGGAGGCAGGCTGAAGCCGGTTTCCAGCCGAATAGAAAAGGCCCCGCCACATTGGCGGGGCCTTTTCATTGGTGTCATGGGCGTATCAGTAACCCTTGTCGAAGTCTATCTTGCCATCCAGCGGCTGGCCGTCGATGAAGCGGATGTAGTTGCGCACGAAGATCTGGGCCACATCATCGGGGAAGCTGTAGGCGCTGTTGTGCGGCGTGATGATGAGGTTGGGCTGGCCCCAGAGCGGACTGTCAGCGGGCAGGGGCTCCTGCTCGAACACATCCAGCACCGCCATGCCCAGCTTGCCGGTACGCAGGGCAGTGAGCAGATCGCCTTCGTTGATGGCATTGCCGCGACCGACGTTGAACAGGATGGCGCCCGGCTTGCAATGCTCGAAACGAGATGCGGTGAACAGATGATGGGTCTCGCGGGTGGCGGGCAGGACGCTGACGATGACATCGGCCTGGGTCAGCATCTTGTTGAGTGCCGGTAGCTGATACACCTGATCGAAACCGGCCCGCTCACGGCCGCTGCGGCTGACGCCGAGCACCTTCATGCCAAAGTGTTTGCCGGTGTGGGCTATGTGCTGGCCTATGCTGCCTGTGCCCAGGATCAACAAGGTGCGCCCCTTGAGCCCCTGATAGGGATGGCTCTGCCACAGTCGCTGTTTTTGCTGTTCCCGATAGAGTGGCAACTGACGCATCAGGCTGAGCAGGTGGCCGAAGACATATTCGCTCATCAGCGGGCCGAAGATGCCGCGCACATTGGTGAGCTGGTAATCGCGGCGGCAGCGCGTATCCAGCAACACATCGACCCCGGCATAGGTGGACTGAAACCAGCTCAACTTGTTGGCCTTGGCCAGCAGCGGCTTGGCCCGTGCCGGCTCGGCCATCAGGATATGGGCTTCCCCGATCAGTTTCTCGGCATCGCTCTGGTTGTCGGCTCTCAGAATGCGCAAATGGGGGAGGTGAGCTGCTTTGAGCAGACGCTCGTAGTGCGCGTTGTCCTGGCTGAGCAAAAGAAGGGTACGTTGACTCATACTCTTGTTCCTTATCAGATTTGCGGCGTGGGAGAGAGGCCGCTCTGCCTTCATCTTACCCGAGTTGATCGGGCAAGATAGTCGACCAGGCCGCTTTTTCGTTTTCGTGCGGCCCCTCGTGGGCTACAATCTGCCCCACATTTTGCAAAGGATCCGACCCCAGTGTTTGGTGACAAGTTTTATAAGCGACTGGCCGAGCTACAGCCTTGGCAACAGACCGTCTACACCCTGGCGCTGGCAGAGCGCATGTACCCCAACTATGCGTTGTTTGCCCAGGCGTCCGGCTTTGGTGATGCGAAGGCTTTTCGACACGCGCTGGATCAGATGTGGAACTACCTGACAGTGAAGGGATCCCGCGTCAATCTGGGGGCTATCCTGGAGGCGTTTGAAGTTTACATTCCGGAGCCCAGCAAGTTTGAATCCTACGGTGCCTATCCGGCGCTGGATGCCTGCGTGGCACTCGGCAGCGCCTACAACTCGGTGATCTGCCGGGTCGGTGAAGAGGCCGAAGATGCCAGCCATGCCTCAGTGGGAACCGTAGCCGGTTTCATCGAGATGCTGGAAGAGCGCGAGCTGACCGAAGAGGAACTCTACGAGCACGAGTACATCGAGGCCGAGCTGGAGTTTCAGGTTGAGCTGCTCAAGCGGGTGGCCCACGAGCGTGACAGTGACCGCATCCTGGCGATCAAGGTATTTGCAGCCCAGGACGGTGTGTCCAACATCGGCATCAGCCTGGACGAGTGATACCGCCGCTGGGTCTGTAGAAAACGTCTCCATAGAAAAAAGCTCCCGTCGGGAGCTTTTTTTATGCCCGTACCCCTTTCATGCCCGTTCTTCGGTGAGCGGACGAACGCTCAGTACGGGAGCGGCATCTATCGCGTCGGCATTCATCATCGACGAGATGCGCTGCAGGGAGGAGAGTAACAGGGTCTGCTCCCAGGCTTCCAGTGCCTGAAAGCGCTGGATGAAACGCTCTTGCAGCGGGGTTGGCGCCTGGGCCAGCAGGGCACGGCCTGCGTCAGTCAGTGTCGCGTGAACCTTTCGCTTGTCGGTTTCACTGCGAATGCGCTGTACCAGCTGGCGGCTCTCGAGACGGTCCATGATGGTGGTCGCAGTAGCCTGACTCATGTTGGTGTGGTCGGCCAGCTGACGCATGGAAATCTGTCCCAGCTCGTTGATCCCCTTGAGCAGCAAGAGCTGCGGCGACGTCAGCCCGGCTTCCTTGATCAAGCGCTTGGAGTGCATATCGATGGCACGAATAATCTGGCGCAGTGCAACCAGCACTTCATCATGTTTTTCCATGGGTGTGAGTCATTGCAGGGCTGTTGAGAGGCGCGAAATTCTCCGCCTAATTCGTGATAAGGTCAATATGGTTTTTGCTGTAATCATTTCTGCTCTAATGATTTTTGTGTTAGGTTATCGGGCATTTTCTGAATATCAACCCCATAATCGAGGAGCGAGATGATGAATGACTATCTGGACATCAAGTCTCTGGTTGCCGATCTGCGCGTGGTCAGAGTCCGTTATGAACTGCCTGATACCTCGGCATTCGTGCGTTATCAGCCCGCCTATGAAGAGGACCCCAATACCCTCAAGGTACACCACTATGATGGTGAGCTTCCCCTCTCCTGCAGTGAGACCGGTGCTTTCAACCTAAAGGAGTTGGTGAACGAATTGCGCTATGCCTATGTGCTGGTCCACCTGTTCCCTGACGAGAGTGCCATGAACTTCTACCTGACCGGCCTCGATACCGGCCTGGCCCAACTGGAGTTCATCGGTGGATCCTACGATTTCAACCGGCTCTGGATCACCAGCGGCATCTCCAATCTGGGTGTGCCCATGGCCATCTTCCTTGGCAAGCGTCACGCCGTGAATGGCCAGCCTTCCGTCACCCTGGTGGATCATCGTGAACTGGCCGCAGGCCGTATGGTCTATCGCGCCATCGGCGGCGCAGGCGAGCATGTGGGTGAAGACTTTTTCAACAACGACTAAGGAGGCCCGATGAGAGCAACCAAAGGGCTATTGAAAGGCCTGAACCCGACCATGGCCATGACGGCCCTCACCGTCATCACCCTGTTCCTGCTGTTTGGCGTCTTTGTGCCCGAGACGGCCGCCGCCTGGTTTACCGGCGCCAAGGATCAGATCATTGCCGGGTTCAAGTGGTACTACATTCTGGTGGTCGCCCTGTTCCTGTTCTTCGCCGTCTATCTGATGTTCAGCCGCTTTGGCAGCATCCGCCTGGGTGACGACGATCAGGTACCGGAGTTCGGCTACTTTGCCTGGTTCTCCATGCTGTTCAGTGCCGGCATGGGCATAGGTCTGGTGTTCTGGAGCATTGCAGAACCCATGAATCACCTGCAGGGCAACCCCTTCATCACCGAAGGGATGACGCCGGAGGCGGCCCAGATCGCCATGCGGCTGACCTTTTTCCATTGGGGTCTGCACCCCTGGGCCATCTATGTGATCGTCGGCCTGTCGCTGGCCTTCTTCAGTTATCGCCGCAAATTGCCCCTGGCCATTCGCTCCGTGCTTTACCCCATTCTCGGTGAGCGCATCTACGGCTTCTGGGGCCATGCCGCTGACGTGCTGGCGGTGTTCGGTACCGTGTTCGGGGTGGCGACCTCCCTCGGTCTCGGCGTCTCCCAGATGAATACCGGTCTGAACCAGATGTTCGGCATGGCGGTGTCGCAGTCCAATCAGCTCTGGCTCATCGGCGGCATCAGCCTGATCGCGACCCTGTCTGCGGTCTCCGGTGTGGGGCGCGGGGTCAAGATCCTCTCCGAGCTCAACATCTGGCTGAGCGTCTTCGTGCTCGGCCTCTTCCTGGTGCTGGGGCCGACCACCTATATCCTCAACGCCTATGTGCAGAACATAGGTGACTACCTGCAAAACATCGTCAAACTGAGCTTCTGGACCAACACCGAAGCCAACGGTACCTCGGCCTGGCAGTCGAGCTGGACCGCGTTTTACTGGGGCTGGTGGATCGCCTGGGCACCGTTTGTCGGCATGTTTATCGCCCGTATCTCCAAGGGCCGTACCATACGTGAGTTCGTGCTCGGCGTGCTGCTGGTACCCTCCCTGCTCGGCATGTTCTGGTTGACCGTGTTCGGCGGTACTGCCATGAACCTGGAGCTGTTCGGCGGCGGTGGCGTGGTGGCGGCGGTCAATCAGGACGTGACCATGGCGCTCTACAAGACGGTGGACCTGATGCAGTGGGAGACCTTCGGCTGGATCGCCAAGGCGGTACTGACCCTGCTGATCTGCACCTACTTTATTACCTCCAGCGATTCGGGCACCCTGGTCATCACCACGCTGCTCTCCATCGGCGATCAGGATCCTCCCGTGTTGCACCGCGCCATCTGGGGCCTGGGGCAGGGGCTTGTCGCCGCTATTTTGCTGGTGTCCGGTGGATTGGCAGCCTTGCAGGCGGCTAGCATCATAGCCGCACTGCCGTTCTCGGTGATCATGCTGGCCATGTGTTACTCCCTGGTGCTGGGGCTCAAGCAAGAGAGTCAGCATCAGTTCGAGTATCGACAGAAGCTCAAGCGTCACCCCGGCTCGGTCAACCTGAGCCTGATGGATCGCATAGGTCCGGGCTGATGGCCTGACAATCAAATTGTGCAAAGTAAAAGGGGAACCGTGAGGTTCCCCTTTTGTATGCTGCTGTAGTCGGCTGGCGGTTAGAGCATCTGCTTGAGGCGATAGAGCAGATCCAGCGCCTGACGGGGGGTGAGCTCGTCCGGGCGAACCGCCTCCAGCTCATCCACTACAGGGTGGGATTGGGGCAGCAACGGTATGGAGGCAGGGCGAACTTCCCCTGTGGCCAGGGGCGTGGCGCTTTCGAGCTCCGCCAGCTTGTGGCGAGCCTGATTGATCACCGATTTCGGTACCCCCGCCAGCGCCGCCACTTGCAGGCCGTAAGAGCGGCTGGCCGCGCCTTCTTGCACCGCGTGCATAAAGGCGATGGTGTCGCCGTGCTCCACCGCATCCAGATGGACGTTGGCCAGCCCCTCCATCAGCTCCGGCAGCCGGGTCAGCTCGAAGTAGTGGGTGGCGAACAGGGTGTAGGCGCCAATCTTGCTTGCCAGCTGCTCGGCGCAAGCCCACGCCAGGGAGAGACCATCGTAGGTGCTGGTGCCGCGGCCAATTTCGTCCATCAGCACCAGACTGCGGGCGGTGGCGTTGTTGAGGATGTTGGCTGTTTCTGTCATCTCCACCATAAAGGTGGATCTGCCCGATGCCAGGTCATCCGACGCCCCGATCCGGGTGAAGATGCGGTCTATAGGGCCGATGCGGGCGCTGTCGGCGGGCACGAAGGCACCGATATGGGCCAGCAGCACGATAAGGGCCGTCTGGCGCATATAGGTGGATTTACCCCCCATGTTGGGGCCCGTGATGATCAGCATCCGCCGTTCCCGTTCAAGCCGGATCGGGTTGGCGATAAAGGGATCGCTCATCACCTGCTCCACCACCGGATGACGGCCCGCCTCGATCAGGATCTGATCCTCGTCAATCAGGGTCGGGCAGCGGTAGTCCAGGGTCTCGGCCCGCTCGGCCAGGTTGGCCAGCACATCCAGCTCTGCCAGCGCGGACGCCGACTCCTGCAGATCGCCGAGGTGGGGCAGCAAGGTGTCGAGCAGCTCTTCGTAGAGCCGTTTCTCCAGCGCCAGCGCCTGTGCCTGGGCGGTGAGCACCTTGTCCTCGTATTTTTTGAGCTCGTCTATGATGTAGCGTTCGTTGTTCTTCAAGGTCTGACGGCGGATGTAGTGGGCCGGTACCAGATGGCTGTTGGCGCGGCTCACCTCGATATAGAAGCCGTGCACCCTGTTGTAGCCCACCTTGAGGGTGTTGATGCCAGTCAGCGCCTTCTCGCGCTCCTCGATGCGGGCCAGACTGGCGGTGGCGCCGTTGGCCAGATCCCGCAGCTCATCCAGCTCCTGATTGAAGCCGTCACGGATGACGCCCCCATCGCGGATCAGCACGGGCGGCACCTCCATCACGGCGCGCTCCAGCAGGCTCAGCAATTCGGGGAAGGTGCTGGCCCGTTCGGCCAGTTGCTGTACCGCTTCGTGCCGGTTGTCCGCCAGCAGGCGCTGCAGCTCTGGCAACTGGGCAAACGCCTGACGCAAGCGAGTGAGGTCGCGGGGGCGGGCAGAGCGCAAGGCGAGGCGAGCCAATACCCGCTCCACGTCGCCGACCTGGCGCAGCAGGGCGCCCAGCTCGTCATAAAGGTTCTGCTCGATCAGCTCCTTGATGGTGCTCTGGCGACCTTTCAGGATCACCCGATCGCGGATCGGCTGGTGGATCCAGCGTTTGAGCAGGCGGCTGCCCATGGGGGTGGCGGTGCGATCCAGCACCTCGGCCAGGGTATTTTCATAGCCGCCCGCCAGATTCTGGGTCAGCTCCAGGTTGCGGCGGGTGGCGGCATCCATGATGACCGCATGGTCCGGCTGCTCGAGGCGCACGCTACGGATGTGGGGCAGGGCGGTGCGCTGTGTATCTTTCACATACTGCATCAGGCAGCCGGCGGCGCACAGGGCTGTCTCGCTCTTGTCGACCCCAAAGCCCACCAGATCCTGAGTGCCGAACTGCTGGCACAGCAGCTTGCGGGCTGTGCCCAGTTCAAACTCCCACTCGGGGCGACGGCGCAGGCCGCGGCGACCCTCGACGTGCTGCAAAAACGCGAAGGATTCCGGATAGAGCAGCTCGGCCGGGTTGGTGCGTTGCAGCTCCGCCAGTAAAGTCTCTTCCTTGTCGAACTGGTTGATGAAGAAGCGGCCCGAGCCTATGTCCATGGTGCCGTAGCCGAAGCGACGGCCATCGTGATAGACGGCGGCGATCAGGTTGTCCTGTCGCTCCGAGAGCAACGCCTCGTCGGAGACGGTACCCGGGGTGATGATGCGAATGACCTTGCGCTCCACCGGCCCCTTGCTGGTGGCGGGATCCCCCACCTGCTCGCAGATGGCGGCAGATTCGCCGAGCTGTATCAGCTTGGCCAGGTAGCCTTCGATGGCGTGATAGGGCACCCCCGCCATCGGAATGGGGTTGCCTGCCGACTGGCCGCGCTTGGTCAGGGAGATATCGAGCAGTTGGGAGGCCTTGCGGGCATCGTCGTAGAAGAGTTCGTAGAAGTCACCCATCCGGTAGAACAGCAATATCTCGGGGTTCTCGGCCTTGAGGCCAAGGTACTGCTGCATCATGGGGGTGTGCTGCTGGATGTTTTCTATGTTAATCAATGTGCATCCACCATTAAGTCGTTGTTTTTGAGCTGTGTTGTCATCTGGCATCGGGTCTGTGATGTGCTGTTTTTCCACGGATGAGGAGCGCCTGAATGAGAGGCTCGATGAGGCGATCATCCGAGGAGGATATTGAGTCTGGTGCGCGTCAGCCCGGGTGGCAAAGCGTCACACCACAACCAGGGCCACGAGTTGGTGCCAATCTTATCATCCCTGCCGCGCCAACAAAGGCCATGCATTCACAAAATCATCCGGACTACCCGCAACAGGGAAAATGCCAAAAACAGAGTGCAGAGATAGTGCGGGCATATTGATCATTTCAACTATTCTTGTATAGTTGAATCCATTCCATGGGTTGAGGGATTCCAAATGCACAAAGATGTGGCCACCAGGGTGTTCGAGTCTCTCGCATCCGGTATCCGTCTCGATGTATGGCGCTTGCTGGTCAAGGCCGGGTTGGAAGGGCGGGTGGCCGGTGAGCTCGCTGGCGAGCTCGACATTGCACCGAACAGCCTCTCGTTTCACTTGAAGACCCTGCTTCACGCCGGACTGGTATCGGTGGAGCAGGAGGGGCGTTTTCTGCGCTATCGCGCCAATATCCCCCTGATGCTCGATTTGATCGGTTATCTCACCGAGGAGTGCTGTGCCGGTCACCCCGAAGCCTGTGGCGTGATGCGGGCCGAATCCGGCTGCTCGCCCCATGTATTGCCCGAGCAATCTTGCTGCAATAAGGAGTAATACCATGTCAGTTATCCAGATTTTCGATCCGGCACTGTGCTGTGCCAGCGGTGTGTGCGGAACCGAGGTTGAACAGCGCCTGGTGAGCTTCGCCGCCGACCTCGCCTGGGCCAAGGGGCAGGGGGTTGCCATAGAGCGATTCAATCTGGCCCAGCAACCCATGGTGTTTGCCGAAACTGCGGCGGTGAGTGCCTTTCTTGTCCACGCGGGAGAGGAAGGCTTGCCGCTGGTGCTGGTCGATGGTCAGGTGGTGCTGACAGGCCGTTACCCCAGCCGCGCAGAGTTGACCCGCTATGCCGGTCTTGCGTCACCGAACGCGCCTGAAAGCGGTGGTACAGAAATCGATGATGCTGAAGCCAATCCGCTAGCCGCCGGGCCGGGCAAAGCCGGTGCCATCAAAGGGATCGTCAAGAGTGGATCCTGCTCCGGCAGCAGTGGTTGCTGCTAAGCGTCACCCTTTAGTTGGCAAGCGCTCTGTTCGGTCAATTGCCTCGTTATTCCTGATAGGAGTCTCTTATGTCCCCGTTTCTGAACTACTCGTTTCTCAATGATGCGCCCCCATTTCTCTTTTTCACCGGCAAGGGTGGCGTAGGCAAGACATCGCTGGCCTGTGCCAGCGCGGTCGCCTTGTGTGACAGTGGCAAACGGGTACTGCTTGTCAGCACGGACCCGGCCTCAAACGTAGGCCAGGTGTTCGATACCCAAATAGGCAACAGCATTACCGCCATCGTGGCAGTCAGTGGGTTATCAGCACTGGAGATTGACCCGCAAGCCGCCGCACAAGCCTATCGGGAACGGATCGTCGGCCCGGTGCGTGGCAAGTTGCCCGACAGCGTGGTGCGCAGCATCGAAGAGCAGCTCTCTGGTGCCTGCACCACAGAGATTGCCGCCTTTGACGAGTTCACCGCCCTGCTGACCGACAGCAAGCTGGTAGGGGAATACGACCACATAGTGTTCGACACGGCGCCCACAGGTCACACTATACGTCTGTTGCAACTGCCGGGGGCATGGAGCGAGTTTTTGGAGCAGGGCAAGGGCGATGCTTCCTGTCTGGGGCCATTGGCGGGACTGGAAAAACAGCGTAGCCAATATGCAGAGGCCGTTGCGGCCCTGTCAGATGCCGGGAAAACCCGGCTTATTCTGGTCGCCCGGGCGCAAGCCTCGACCCTGCGTGAAGTGGCGCGTACCCATGACGAGCTGGCGACCATCGGCCTTGCCAATCAGCAACTGGTTATCAATGGCATCTTCCCGCAAAGCGAGCTGGCGGATGACCCCCTGGCGATTGCCGTATGGCAACGTGAGCAGCAGGCTATGGCTGATATGCCAGCGTTGCTGGCCAGTCTTCCACAAGACAGAGTGCCGCTGTTGGCCACCAATCTGGTGGGGGTGGACAGCCTGCGCCAGTTGCTCGGTGCAGCGCCTGTCAACGGGACCGACGAGGTCGAGCGCCCGGCCGTCGAATCACAGGACCAGCTACATCCTGGCTTGAAGCAACTGGTCGACGAGCTGGCCACCGATGGTCATGGGCTCATCATGCTGATGGGCAAGGGCGGTGTGGGTAAAACCACCCTGGCGGCAGCGGTGGCGGTGGAGCTTGCCAGTCGGGGCCTGCCGGTTCACCTCACTACGTCAGATCCCGCTGCCCATCTGGGAGAGACACTGGCAGGGGCACTGCCCAGCCTGGAGGTCAGCCGCATCGATCCCCATGCCGAGACTGAACGTTACCGTGCCCAGGTGCTGGCCACCAAGGGGGCGAGTCTGGATGCCCAGGGTCGCGCCCTGCTGGAAGAAGATTTGCGTTCCCCCTGTACCGAAGAGATTGCCGTGTTTCAGGCCTTCTCGCGGATCATTCGTGAGGCTGGCAAGCGCTTCGTGGTGATGGATACCGCGCCCACCGGCCACACCCTCTTGCTGCTCGATGCGACCGGTGCCTATCACAGGGAGATTGCTCGTAATATGGGGGGCAAGGGGATGCACTTCACCACCCCCATGATGCAGCTGCAAGACCCGAAACAGACCAAGGTGATGATAGTCACCCTGCCCGAGCCCACCCCTGTGCAGGAGGCGGCCAACCTGCAAGCTGACCTGCGCCGTGCCGGTATCGAGCCCTGGGCCTGGGTGGTCAATCACATGCTGGCCCCGGACAGCGTCACCTCGCCCCTGCTGGCCCAGCGAGCCTATCGTCAGCAGCCCCATATCGACGCGGTCAAAGGTGAGCATGCCCGGCGTTATGCCGTTGTGCCCTTGCAGGCCGTCGAGCCGGTGGGTGTCACGGCGCTGCAAGCGCTGTGTCACCCTGTCCACAGGGCGGGGTGACATGCATCAGAGCGAGTTTACTGCCAAGGAGCAACCAACAGAGGCATTTGCCCGGGTTGAGTCCTTCATTTCATCCAACCCTCATGGAGTCTCTTGATGAGTACTACAGCCTGCTGCGATCTGCCCGTCAGCAAAAAAATGAGCTTTCTCGACCGCAATCTCACCCTCTGGATCTTTGTCGCCATGGGCATGGGGGTCGGGATTGGCTATCTGTTCCCTCAGGTTGCCCAGTGGAACGAGGCCATGTCGGTCGGCACCACCAATATCCCGCTCGCCATCGGCCTTATCCTGATGATGTATCCGCCGCTCGCCAAGGTGAATTACGGCACCATGGGGGCCATGACCCGCGACCGTCAGGCGATAACCCTCTCACTGGTAATGAACTGGTTGGTCGGCCCTATCCTGATGTTTGTCATTGCCCTGACATTCTTGCATGACTACCCGGACTACATGGTGGGTCTGATCCTGATCGGGTTGGCACGTTGCATCGCCATGGTGCTGGTGTGGAACGATCTGGGCGGCGGCAACAAGGAGTACGGAGCGGGTCTGGTGGCGATTAACAGCGGTTTTCAGATCCTCACCTACAGCTTTATGGCCTGGTTGTTTATTACCGTGCTGCCACCCCTGTTTGGTTTGCAGGGTTTCGCGGTGGATATCACCATGCTGGATATCGCCGAAAGCGTGCTGATCTATCTGGGTATTCCCTTCCTGGCGGGCTTCCTGAGCCGTAAATACCTGGTCAAGGCCAAGGGGGAGCAGTGGTATACCGAGCGCTTTATCCCGGCTATCTCGCCCATCACACTGATCGCCTTGCTGGCCACCATAGTGCTGATGTTCAGCCTCAAGGGTGAGATGATCGTCGAGCTGCCGATGGATGTGGTGCGCGTTGCCATCCCGCTGGTGATCTACTTTGTGCTGATGTTCTTCACCAGCTTCCTGGTCGGCAAGAAACTGGGTATTCCCTATGACAAGAATGCTTCCATCGCCTTCACTGCCACCGGCAACAACTTCGAGCTGGCCATTGCGGTCTCCATCGCCGTGTTTGGCCTGAATTCGGATCAGGCCTTTGCCGGTGTGATAGGCCCGCTGGTGGAGGTGCCTGTCTTGATCTCCCTGGTCAATGTGGCTCTTAGAATGAAACGCAACTATCCAAACGCAGAGGCTTAATCATGCATGACACCCAGATCACCATTTACCACAACCCGGCTTGCGGCACCTCCCGCAATACGCTGGAACTTATCCGCAACTCAGGGGTTGAACCGACCGTCGTTCACTACCTGGAGACACCGCCGAGCCGCGAGACCCTGGTTGCGCTGATTGGGGCCATGGGGATGCCGGTGCGCGACCTGCTGCGCAAGAACGTCCCTCCTTATGAGGCGCTGGGACTGGCTGAGGAGAGGTTCAGCGATGATGAGTTGATTGACGCCATGCTGGATCATCCCATCCTGATCAACCGTCCCATAGTGGTGACCCCGCTTGGCACCAAGCTGTGCCGCCCGTCAGAAGTGGTGCTGGATATCCTGCCGAGCCCCCAGCAAGGCGCCTTTACCAAGGAAGATGGGGAACAGGTGGTGGATGCAGCGGGAAACCGCATCAAGTGACACGCACGAGCGGTGCGCCCTCTGTCTGATGACGGCATGGCAGCCGCACGAACATGAGCTCTACGGTTGGCTGCTCAGGCAATCGGGCAGCCTTGTAGATACCTATGTTCTGCTGCAAGAGACTTGCTTGCGGGCTATGCGCCAGCAGGGAACGTTTTGCGTCATCGAGAATGCCAGCGCTCGACCAGCTCACTCTGGATAGACGGATGTGCGCCCCATCTCCGGCTGGTTCAGGTGGCGAAGCAGGTGCGGGAGCAGGTGTCCGGCATCTGGCCCGACGCCTCTGAGGGTTGCCGAGGCAAAATTGCGTTGCTTGGGCAGGCCGACAAAGTACAAGCCGGGGACATGCATGGCGTGCCCGTCGCGTTGCATCACCTGACCTCGTTCGTTCGTCACGGGCAGGCCCTCGAGAAATGTCAGGTTGGGACGAAAACCTGTGGCAAACACCAGACTGTCAACGGCTTCATGCTGGCCATTCGGCCAGACAATGCCGCTTGACGTTACCTGGGTGAACATGGGGCGCTGCTTGAAATAACCGGTTTTCAGCGCCTTTCTGTAGGTGCCGTCGTCCAGTACCGGTGTGCTCTGGTCGTTCAGCCAGCGGGTTTTCTCCAGGCCTGTCCATTTCAACCAGCTATGAAAATCTGCCCCCAATATCCGCTGGGGGGCGAACCGGATTGCTTCTCGGGTGGCCAGTGTCACAGTGGCCACGCTGGCGAGATCGTAAGCGATCTGGACGGCGGAGTTCGCCGCGCCAATGACGATGACGCTTTGCCCGCGAAAAGGCGCCGCATGTCGATAGTCGGCACTGTGCAGCCGGGTGCCCCTGAAACTTTCCAGTCCAGGAATGTCGGGCAGGTAGGGGCGGCTAAAGGCCCCCGATGCCACTATCACGGCGCTTGCCAGCATGCCTTGGCCGTTGGCGGCAGTTATCTGGAAGCCTGCATCTGCTCGCGCGACCTGGGTGACCTGAACTCCCTGGCGAACAGGTAGCGGGAAGAGGTCGGCATACTGCTCAAGGTAACGCACCACCTCATCACGTCCGGGATAGTGGCCAGGTGCGCCGGGGAATGGCATACCGGGGAGGGAAGAGTAGGCAGCTGGCGAGAACAGCTCAAGGCTGTCGTAGTAGTTGCGCCAGTTCCCGCCAGGCCGCGCTTGCGCGTCAAGTATCACGAAGTTGAGCCCCTGCTGTTTCAAGTGCCAGCCACAGGCCAATCCGGCCTGACCTGCGCCTATGACAACCACATCCAGTCGCTGATCAATCGAGTTCATATGTGCGCATCCATGCACATGTAAAGCGCTGATGCGCAGTGATCAGCCATTTGGCAAGACAGGGATGTTGGGACACCCGCCGTTTTGATCGTGGCGCCGGGTCGTAAAAATAAAAAAGGGCGCCAATGATGGCGCCCTTTTGCGGGTTTTATGAAACCCTGATCAACCCGTGTTGCGCATGCCTGCGGCAATACCGGCGATGGTGACCATCAGCGCCTGATCCAGTTCGGGATGCAGGGTCTCGGTGTGGTTGCGCGAGCGGCCCAGCAGTTCGACCTGCAGCACGTTGAGGGGATCCGTGTAGGGGTTGCGCAGATTGATGGACTCCTTGATCCAGGGCTGGTCGTCCAGCAGGTCTCCCTGCGGGCGCAGCTGCAGCACGATCTGGATGGCGTCGGCAAGCTCCTGGCGCAACTGCTTGCCCAGATTCCACAGCTCTTGCGGTACCAGACGGGTGTCGTAGTACTCGGCGAGCCAGAGGTCGGCCTTGAGGAACACCATCTCCAGCATCTCGAGGCGGGTGCGGAAGAAGGGCCACTGGCGGCTCATCTCTTCCAGCACGCTCTTCTGACCGTCAGTGATGGCATGTTCCAGCCCCTTGTGGGCGCCAAGCCAGGCCGGCAGCATCAGCCGGTTCTGGGTCCAGGCGAAGATCCAGGGGATGGCGCGCAGACTCTCGACGCCGCCGTTGGGCTTGCGCTTGGCCGGGCGTGAGCCGAGCGGCAGCTTGCCAAGTTCCATTTCAGGGGTGGCGGCGCGGAAGTAGGGCACGAAGTCCGGATGACCGCGCACTATGCTGCGGTAGTGATCGCAGGAGACGGTGGCAAGTTGTTCCATCACGGCGCGCCAGCTCTCTTTGGGCTTGGGCGGCGGCAGCAGGTTCCCTTCCAGCACGGCGCTGGTGTAGAGGTTCAGGCTGTGAATGGCGACTTTCGGCAGACCGAACTTGAAGCGGATCATCTCGCCCTGTTCGGTCACTCGCAGCCCACCGCGCAGGGATCCTGGCGGTTGGGACAGGATCGCCTGATGGGCGGGGGCGCCGCCACGGCCGACGGTGCCGCCACGGCCATGGAACAGGGTCAGGCGCAGATTGCTGGCTTCGGCCAGTGCCACCAGAGATTCCATGGCAGCGTACTGGGCCCAGCCGGCGGCCATCATGCCCGCATCCTTGGCGGAATCCGAGTAGCCGATCATCACGTACTGGCGACCCTGGATATAACCGCGATACCAGTCCACCGACAACAGGCGCTCCATTACGGCGGTGCCCGCCATCAGGTCTTCCTGGGTTTCGAACAGGGGGGCGACCGGCATGCGGAACTTGCAACCGGCTTCTTTCAGCAGCAGCTGTACCGCCAGTACATCGGACGGGGCGCCCGCCATGGAGATGATGTAGATGCCGAACGCATCCGGGTCGTGTTGGGCGATCACCCGGCAGGTGTCTATGGTCTCGCGGGTCTCGTCGCTCGGCTCCCAGTCGGTCGGGATCAGGGGGCGGCGGGAGTTGAGCTCATTGAGCAGGAAGGCCTGCTTGTCGTCTTCGCTCCACTCTGCGTAGTCGCCCATGCCCAGATAACGGGTCAGCTCGGAGAAGACCTGGCCGTGGCGCTCGCCATCCTGACGGATATCCAGCTTGACCAGATGGATGCCGAAACAGGCCAGCTTGCGCAGCACGTCCAGCAGCATGCCATCGGCGATGTTGCCCATGCCGCAGGCGTGCATTGAGTGGTAGCAGAGCTCCAGCGGCTCGCGCAGCTGGGCTGTGGTGGTGATCAGGTCGCGGCTCTCGCTCACCTGACCCTGCACCTTGGCGGTGAGGTATTCCTGGGTCTCGCGCAGCGCTTCACGCAGCTCGCGCACCAGGGCGCGATAGGGTTCGGGGTGATCGCCCACCCGCTCGCGTACGGCGTCGGTGCAGTCGGACATGGAGAGCTCGGAGGTGAGCTCCTTGATGTCCTTGTAGAAGAGGCTCACTGCCATCCAGCGGCCCAGTTCCAGTACCTCTGCGGTCACCTTGGCCGTGACGAAGGGGTTGCCGTCGCGGTCACCGCCCATCCAGGAGGTGAACTTGACCGGCGCGGCATCCAGCGGCAGCCGCACACCCAGGTGCTGTTGCAGACGCTCGTCCAGATTGCGCATGAATTCGGGAATGGCCGGCCAGAGGCTGTTTTCCACCACGGCAAAGCCCCACTTGGCTTCGTCTACCGGTGTCGGGCGCTGCTCGCGGATCTCGTTGGTGTGCCAGGCCTGATTGACCAGCTGTTCGATGCGATTGAGGATCTTGTCCCGCTCGCGGGGCAGCAGATCGGAGAGTTCCAGCGCTTCCAGGCAGTCGTTGAGCTGGACGTGTTTGTGGATCAGGGTTCGACGGGTCACCTCGGTCGGGTGAGCGGTCAGCACCAGATCGATATCCAGCTCGCGCACGGCCTGGATGATGGCCTCCTGCGACAGGTTGGATGCCTTGAGTTTGGCGAACATCTGCTCCAGCGGATCCGGTGTGCAGACCTGCTCTTCGCAGCGGCGGGAGATGGTGTGGAACTGTTCGGCCACGTTGGCCAGGTTGAGGAACTGGCTGAAGGCGCGGGCCACCGGCAACAGCTCGTCATCGCTCAGGGTTCGCAGGGTTTCGAGCAGACGTTCCCGGTCTGCCTCATTGCCTTTGCGGGAGGACTTGGCCAACTGGCGAATGGTTTCGATCTTGTCGAGGAAGGCTTGTCCCTGATGATCCTTGATGGACTTGCCCAGCAGTTGACCCAGCATGCCTACGTTGGCGCGTAGAGCGGCGTACTTTTCGTTCATTCCACATCCTTATCTGGTTGGTGTCTCTCTCCATCCGAGGTGAGAGACAGCCTCACTTATTGTTGTGTGATTACAACATATGCTCCGTCATCTTAGGGTGACAATCTACCCAGATTGTCTGCGCAAGGTCAAATAACAGGCCGATTCAGAACATGTATTTCCTTCACCTGTCCCAGGCAGACTGTCAGTAACTTACTTACATACCCTATGGCTTACAGGCAGAAGCGGCGGATCAGGTGTTGCAGCACTGCCGTGGTGGGTTTGACGAACGACAGATCCAGGTATTCGTCCGGCTGGTGGGCCTGGGCTATGTGACCAGGGCCCATCACTATCGTCTGGCATCCCAACTGCTGGATAAAGGGCGCTTCGGTGCAGTAGTTCACCGATTCCGCCTTGTGCCCGCTCGCCTGCTCCGCCTCGCGCACCAGCACTGAGTCGTCCGCGCAGGCATAGGCAGGAATGGGCTCGTGCAGGTGCTGCAGGTGCAGGCAGCCCGGCTGGTGAACCTCTATGGGGGCGAGCGCCTCTTTGAGCATGCCCATCAGCTCGTCCGGCCCCACTTGCGGGGTGGGACGTATGTCGATGTGCAGCTCGCAGCAGCCGCAGATGCGGTTCGGGCTGTCTCCCCCATGTATGTATCCCAGATTCAGCGTGGGTTGCGGCACCGCGAACCGGTAGTCGGCATAGGTCTCTTCCAGACGCAGTTGCAGGCGCAGCACCCGCCCCATGGCCTGATGCATGATCTCCAGCGCATTGACGCCGTTGGCGGGATCCGAGCTGTGACCGCTCTTGCCGGTAATGCGGATCGCTTCTGACATGTGACCCTTGTGGGCCACCACGGGCACCAGCCCGGTCGGTTCGCCGATCACCGCATAGTCGGGTTTGATCTCGGCCGCGGCGGCGATGGCGCGTGCCCCCGCCATTGTGGTCTCTTCGTCGGCAGTGGCGAGAATGCGCAGCGGCTTGGTGAGTTTGGTGAGGTCGATCTCTTTGAGCGCTTCCACTATGAAGGCGAAGAAGCCCTTCATGTCGATGGTGCCGAGGCCGTACAGGCGGTTGCCCTCTTCGGTCACCTTGAAGGGATCCTTGCTCCAGCCCCCTTCGTCGAACGGCACTGTGTCCGTGTGGCCCGCCAGCAGCAGACCGCCTTCTCCCTGGCCTATGGTGGCCACCAGATTGAACTTGCCGGGCAGCTCCGGCAGCGCCGTCACTTCACACTGAAAGCCGAGTTGGCCGAACCAGTCGGCCAGCAGCCGGATCACCGCCTCGTTGCTCTGATCCCAGTGCGGATCTGTGCTGCTAATAGAGGGAATCGCAATAATATTCTTATAAAGTGCAAAAAAATCCAGATTGGCCATCAGCTGCTCCTTGCGTCCCCGGAACGTTTCTGTTAGAAAATACAAATGCAAAGTGAGTGCATGAATATTCTGTGAGTTTGCCTGAATTCGTGGCTCATCAACAAGGCTTCTAGTTGTAAGGGAAAGTTAATGTTCTGTCACCTGATCTATAACCGACGACACAACCCCGCCTGAATTGCCCCTCCGCACTCGTTGCATTGAAGGGGCGGTTCCTCACCCCTTGCACTGTCTGCAGCGCCATGCTGTGAATTTCGAACTCTGACTTGGAATACTCAAAAATGCTTAACACCGTTATCGTCGGTGCCAGTGGCTACGCGGGAGCCGAACTGGCCGCACTGGTCCAGAACCATCCTCAACTCAAGCTGTTCGGTCTCTATGTTTCCGCCGGCAGCCAGGATGCCCACAAGCGCTTCTCTTCTCTGCACCCCCAGTGGGTCGGCGCGCTGGATCAGCCGCTGCTGCCGCTGGATGAAGATGGCATGACCCGGATCCTGACCCAGGCCGACCTGGTGTTGCTGGCGACCGCCCATGAGGTGAGTGCCGAGCTCGCACCCAAGTTCCTGGCCAAGGGGCTGCCGGTGTTCGATCTCTCCGGCGCCTTCCGGGTCAAGGACCAGCAATTCTACTCCTCCTTCTACGGCTTCACCCACGAGAACGAGCAGTTGCTGGAGCAGGCCGCCTACGGTCTGGCGGAATGGAACAGCGATGCCATTGCCGCCGCCCAGCTGATTGCTGTGCCAGGTTGCTACCCGACTGCTTCTCTGTGCGCCCTCAAACCGCTGCAACAGGCCGGTCTGATTGCCGAGGGATGGCAGCCCATCATCAATGCGGTATCCGGCGTCTCCGGGGCCGGTCGCAAGGCAGCCATCAATACCAGTTTTTGCGAAGTGAGCCTGAGTCCCTACGGCACCTTCAACCACAGGCATCAGCCGGAGATCAGCCACCACCTGGGCAAGGAGGTGTTGTTCCAGCCCCACCTTGGCAACTATGTGCGCGGCATCCTGGCCACCATTTATGTGCAGCTGGCGGATGGCGTGACGCCGACCCAGGTGGATCAGGCATTCCTCAAGGCCTACGAAGGAAAACCCCTGGTGCGCCTCACCGGCCAGATGCCCTCCATCCGTGGCGTGGCAAGCACTCCCTACTGCGATATCGCCTGGCAGCAGCAGGGCAATATGCTGGTGGTGGTCTCTGCCATCGACAACTTGCTCAAGGGCGCTGCCTCCCAGGCAATGCAATGCATAAATATTAAATTCGGTTTTGACCCGGCCACCGGCCTGATTTAAGAAAGGATTGAGAGATATGGACAAGCAGACACTGGTTATCAAGTTGGGTGGCGCCCTGATTGAGAACGACGAGGCGCTGACCGCCCTGTTCGGCACCCTCAAAACGTTTCTGGATGAGCAACACAGACCCCTGGTGCTGGTGCACGGTGGCGGCTGTCTGGTGGATGACCTGCTCAAGGGATTGGGCCTGAGTTCAACCAAGAAGAACGGCCTGCGGGTCACCCCGTTCGAGCAGATCCCCTTCATTGCGGGTGCGCTGGCCGGGACGGCCAACAAGCAGATGATGGCCAAGGCCATCGCCACCGGCATTCCGGCCGTGGGACTCTGTCTGGCCGATGGCGGTCTGTGCCAAGTGACCCAGCTCGATCCGGATCTCGGTGCGGTCGGTGATTGCCAGCCGGGCAACCCTGCGCTGGTGACCGGTATCCTGGGGCAGGGGTTCCTGCCCGTGGTGAGCTCCATCGGCATCACGGCCGATGGCCAGCTGATGAACGTCAACGCGGATCAGGCTGCCACCGCCATCGCCGAGGCGCTCGGTGCCGACCTGGTGATGCTGTCGGACGTGAGCGGCATTCTGGATGGCAAGGGCAAGCTGGTGCCGCAGTTGAACAAGGCAACCGCACTGGATCTGATGGAGAAGGGCGTGATCAGCGATGGTATGGCGGTCAAGGTGAAAGCCGCCTTGCACGCCGCCGAGACCCTCGGCAAGCCGGTCTGTGTCGCCAGCTGGCGTTACCCGGATCAACTGCTCAAGCTGCTGGCTGGCGGTGCCGTCGGCACCCAAGTCACCCTCTAACCCTGGCTGGAAAAAGGAACCTCCGATGCAACATCTTCTGAAAGATAGTGATCTGAGCAAGGCTCAGATCGAGGCGCTGATAGCGCTGGGGAAAGCGGTCAAGGCCGACCCGAAAAAGTACAGCCAGGCGCTGGCGGGCAAGAGCGTGGTTACCCTGTTCGAGAAGCCCTCTTTGCGTACCCGGGTGACCTTCGACATCGGCATCGCCAAACTGGGCGGCCATAGCGTCTATCTGGATCAACAGAACGGTGCCCTGGGCAAGCGGGAATCGGTGAAGGATTTCGCCGCCAACCTGTCCCGCTGGTGTGACGCCATCGTCGCGCGGGTATTCGATCACCAGACCCTGGTTGACCTGCAAGCCTACGGCTCTGTGCCCGTGGTCAACAGCCTGTGTAATCTTTACCACCCCTGTCAGGGGCTGGCCGACTTTATGACCATTGCCGAGCATTACGACGATCTGTCGAAGGTGAAGCTTGCCTACCTCGGCGATGGCAACAACGTCAGCCACTCTCTGCTGCTGCTGGGGGCGACCCTGGGTACAGACGTGACCCTGATCTGCCCGAAAGGCTATGGCCCGGATACCCAGATCTTCCTGCAGGCCCAGGCGCTGGCGGCCGATTCCGGCGCCACCATTCACATCAGCGATGACGTGGGCGACATTGAAGGGTTTGACGTGGTTTATACCGATACCTGGGTCTCCATGGGTGACAACACACCAATGGAGCAGGTAAAAGATATCTTCATGCCTTATCAGATCAACCAGGCCCTGCTTGAGCGCACCGGCATCCAGCACGTGCTGCATTGCCAGCCGGCGCACCGGGAGCTGGAGATCACTTCCGACGTCATGGACGGGCCTGCTTCCCTCATCATGGATGAGGCAGAGAACCGGATGCATATCCAGAACGCCGTGCTGCTGACCCTGCTTGGCAACAAGTAGCGGAATAAGCAACGCGGCCACCGACCCTGAATTACAACACCTTATCGAATCATCATGGAGAGAAGTAAAATGAGCGGAATCAACAAGATCGTACTGGCTTACTCGGGCGGACTGGATACCTCGGCCATCATTCCCTGGCTCAAAGAGCACTACGATGCCGAAATCATCGCCTTCGTCGCCGACGTGGGTCAGGAACGTGACGATCTGGAAGGAATCGAGCAGAAAGCCATCGCTTCCGGCGCGGTCAAATGCATCGTCAAGGATCTGCGGGAAGAGTTCGTCAAAGAGTACGTCTATCCGACCCTGAAAACCGGCGCCGTCTATGAAGGCACCTACCTGCTGGGCACCTCGATGGCCCGTCCCATCATTGCCAAGGCGATGGTGGAAGCGGCCCTGGCGGAAGGTGCCGATGCCATCTCCCACGGCTGTACCGGCAAGGGCAACGATCAGGTGCGTTTCGAAGGCGCCGTGGCTGCCCTGGCACCCCAGTTGAAAGTGATCGCCCCCTGGCGTCTGTGGGACATGCGCTCCCGGGAAGATCTGCTGGCCTATCTGGAAGCCCGCGACATTCCCTGCAAGGCGACTCTGAAGAAGATCTACAGCCGTGATGCCAACGCCTGGCACATCTCCACCGAGGGTGGCGAGCTGGAGAGCACCTGGAACGAGCCGTCCGAAGCGGTCTGGCAGTGGACCGTCTCTGCCGAGCAGGCACCGAACGAGCCGGAATACGTCAAGCTGACCGTCGCCAAAGGCGAAGTGGTTGCCGTGGACGACCAGCCGCTGAGCCCGCACCAGATCCTGACCACCCTGAACGAGCGTGCCGGCAAGCACGGCGTGGGCCGGATCGACATCACCGAAAACCGCATGGTGGGCATGAAGTCCCGTGGCTGCTACGAAACTCCGGGCGGTACCGTCATGGTCGCCGCACTGCGCGCCGTGGAAGAGCTGGTACTGGACAGACCGACCCGCGCCTGGCGGGAAAAGCTGGGTGCCGAGTTCTCTCACCTGGTCTATGACGGTCGCTGGTTCACTCCGCTGTGCAAGGCCATTGTCGCCTCCGCCAATGCCATCGCCGAGGATCTCGACGGTGAAGTCATTCTGAAGATGTACAAGGGTCAGGTCACTGCGGTGCAGAAGAAGTCGCCGAACAGCCTCTACTCCGAAGACTTCGCCACCTTCGGTGCCGATGAAGTGTATGACCAGAGCCATGCAGAAGGCTTTATCCGTCTCTACACCCTGGCCAGCCGGATCCGCGCCATGAAGGAGCAGCATCAGGCGATCGGCGGTGACCACACCCACGGCTAAGCTGACGCCAATCCGCTGATACAGGTGAGGGGGCATGGCCCCCTCTTTTATCAGCCCTCCCATATGGCGGGGTGTGAGCAGAGCGGCAGCGCCTCGGCCGCTTCTGTGAGATAACAGGCTCGCAGAAAAACAGGGCACGATTTCAAGCTCGACGGCGCAAGGCGCCGCCGACAACGCATTCAAGGAGAGCAGTATGGCACTTTGGGGTGGACGCTTCAGTCAGGGAGCCGATAGCAGGTTCAAGCAGTTCAACGATTCGCTGCGGTTCGATTACCGGCTGGCGGAGCAGGATATCCAGGGCTCCATGGCCTGGGCCAAGGCGCTGGTGAAAGTGGGCGTATTGACCGCCGACGAGCAAGGAAAGCTGCAACAGGCGATGGAAGTGCTGCTCGCCTCGGTACAGCAGGATCCCCACCAGATCCTCAATTCCGATGCCGAAGACATTCACTCCTGGGTCGAAAGTCAGCTCATCGCCGCCGTCGGCGATCTTGGGAAGAAGCTGCACACCGGCCGCTCGCGCAACGATCAGGTCGCCACCGACCTCAAACTCTGGTGCAAGGCGCAAGGGGAGCTGCTGCTCGGCTCCATCAGTGCCCTGCAATCCGGGCTGGTCGCCTCTGCCCGTGCCAATCAGGCTGCCGTGCTGCCGGGCTACACCCACTTGCAGCGCGCCCAGCCCGTCACCTTCGCCCACTGGGCGCTGGCCTATGTGGAGATGCTGGAGCGGGACTATTCCCGTCTGCAGGATGCCCTGAAGCGGCTCGACACCAGCCCGCTTGGCTGCGGCGCCCTGGCGGGTACCGCCTATGCCATCGACCGTGAAGCGCTGGCACTGGACATGGGCTTTGGCGGTGCGACCCGCAACAGCCTGGATTCGGTATCGGACAGGGATCACGTGGTGGAGCTGATGCACGTGGCGTCCCTCTCCATGACCCACCTGTCGCGCTTTGCCGAAGACCTTATCTTCTACAACACCGGCGAGGCGGGCTTTGTCGAGCTCTCCGATGCGGTCACCTCGGGTTCCTCCCTGATGCCGCAGAAGAAGAATCCGGATGCGCTTGAGCTGATCCGTGGCAAGACAGGTCGGGTAGTTGGCGCCCAGATGGGCATGCTGATGAGCCTGAAGGCACTGCCGCTGGCCTACAACAAGGACATGCAGGAAGACAAGGAAGGGCTGTTCGATGCCCTCGACACCTGGCACGACTGCCTGGACATGGCGGCGCTGGTGCTGATCGACCTGAAGGTGAACGTCGAGCGTACCAAGGCGGCGGCCCAGGGCGGCTATGCCAATGCCACCGAGCTGGCGGACTATCTGGTGGCCAAAGGGATACCCTTCCGTGAGGCGCACCATATCGTCGGCGAGACAGTGGTCTATGCGCTTGAGGTGAAGAAGCCGCTGGAAGATCTCTCGCTGCCCGAGTTCCAGCGCTTCAGCCCCGTCATTGGCGAGGATGTCTATCCCAATCTGGAGCTGGAAGCGACGCTGGCCAAGCGAGTCGCCAAGGGTGGCGTCGCCCGCGAGCTGGTGGATGCGGCCCTCACCGCCGCCGAACAGTGGCTGGCCAAGCGGGCTGGCTAAAGCACAGCGGATTGATTCCAATGAGCACAAGACGGCAACCCCAGGGGTTGCCGTTTTTTGTTTGCCTGATGATGAATGAAGGGGAGGGGGATTGCCTGCCCAGATGCCAGGAAAAAGAGACCGTATCCTCAGCTCTGGTGCGTGGCATGGGCCCGCTGCACCGCCTGGGTGAGCAGGCTTTGCAACTGGCTCTCGGCCTCACCGGATCCATTGCCTGCTCCCAGCAGTACGACCCCCAGCGTGCCCGGCGACGGCAGCGCATCGGCCAACGGGGAGAGAGACGCCGGCATACCGATGGCAGAGCGCACTGTGATCCCGAGCCCTGCCTGCAAGGCCGCCCAGATCCCGCCCAGGCTCTGGCTGGTGAAGGCGATGCGCCACGGGATACCTGCATCGTCCAGAGCCTTGAGGGCCCGTGAACGCATCAGGCAGGGGGCATCGAAGAGCACCAGGGGCAAGGGCTCTCCGCGTGCCAGCAGGGGGGCCGGATCCCAGTTCGGGTGAGCAATCCACTGGAGTGACACCAAGTCGATGAGATGGGCGTCCATCTTCTCTTCCGGGTGCTGCCAGGCCAGGGCCATGTCGAGGGTTCCCTCCCTGATCCCTTTCATCAGCTGCGCATTGCGATCGATGCGCGTCGTCATGTGCAGCGCGGGGTGCTGACGGCAGAGGGGGCCCAGCACGGCAGGTAGTAGGGATTCACCAAAATCTTCCTGAACCCCCAGCCTGATCTCCCCTTGCAGCAGTTCCCCTTTCAGGGCAAGCACGGCTTCGTCATTGAGCTCAAGCAGCCGTTTGGCATATCCCAGCAGTCGTTCGCCACTGGCCGTTGGGACCAGGTGGCGGCCCCTCTTCATGACCAGTTCGGTACCGCATTGCTGTTCGAGTTTTTTCAACTGGGCGCTGACCGCCGAGGTGGAACGGCACAGCCGCTGCGCCGCCAGCGCAAAGCTGCCACAGTCCAGTCCAAGGACATAGCTGCGCAGAGCATCGAGATCCAGGTTCAGGGGAAGGGGTTGCATGATAGTCCTGATAATCGGGATTGTTTGTCTTGAACGTTTTGATTTTTAAAATTGTAGCAGTGATAGAGAGTGGCTTCACCAACCAAGGAGATTGCCATGACCCATCCTGTTCTTGATCGTGACGACCTGGCGCGGGCAGCGCCGAGACTGTCCCAGCTGGCGGAAGAGACGCTGTTTGGCGATATCTGGCAGCGACCCGCATTGTCTGCGCGTGAACGCAGCCTGATCACCCTGGCCATACTGGCGTCGCTGGGCCGGGTGCAACAGCTGCCGTGGCACATAGCGTTTGCCCAGCATAACGGCCTGACACGGGAGCAGCTGGAGGAGCTGTTCACCCATCTCGCTTTCTACGCCGGATTGCCTGCGGCGGTCACCGCTGTGAGCTACCTGCCCAGTCGTGAGGAGCCGCACCCATGCCGCTGACCCGTATCACTCTGCGCGAGGGGATGAGTGACGCGCGCCTGCAGCAAGTCTCCGATCTCTATCATGAGACCCTGGTGGAGGTGTTTGATGTACCGCGGGAGGACAAATTCCAGATCCTGGAGGCCTTGCCAGCCAAGGCGCTTGTTTATCATCCCCACTATCAGACCGGCCGCCGGGACGGAGACTTCATCCTCTTCCAGATCCTGGCGGGGAAGCCGCGCAGCACTGAGGTCAAGCAGCGGCTCTATCTGCGGCTTGCCGAGCGTCTGCACGCAGACATGGGCATTCACCCCGACAACCTCATGGTGGTCATTCAGCTGAATGGCAGCGAGGAGTGGAGTTTCGGACGGGGTCTCATGTTTCGGCAGGGGGTGATCTTATGATCGCCATGCATTACAGATTCACCCTGCCGGCGGATTACGACATGGGGCTTATCGAAGAGCGTATCGCCAGCAATGGCACCAAACTCGACGGCTTCCCCGGCTTGCTGTTCAAGGCCTATCTCTATGGCCGCCATGACGAGGCCGCGCTGCCATGCAGGGAGAATCGCTATGCCCCCTTCTATGTGTGGCAAAGCGTCGAGGCGATGCGCATTTTCCTTGTCAGCGAGGGTTTCGCGGCGCTCACCAGGCACTTTGGCTGGCCCCATATCGAGACCTGGCATCTGCTGTCAGCCCCGCAGATGGAGGCGCTTGACCAGGCCAGGGTGGCCATCTTGCGGCGCACCCGCATTGCGCCGCACTGCAGCCTGGCCGAGCTGCACACCGGGGCCATGCTGAGCGGATGGGATGTTTCCCGTTGGCAATGGCTGGAGGTGGATCTCCTGCCGTCGCCCCCGCCGACGATACCGGCAGGGGCCGACGCCTATCACATTGGTTATCTGGCCAAAGGCGTTCCAGCCTGAGTGGGTGACGACGACATGAGGGGGATCCATGTCCTCACTCGTCATTTCACCTGCATGCGGCGTTAAACCTGGTTTGCAGTGAAGTGCTGGTGTTTGGCGCTTGATGGTCGTTGCCAGCCGCATACGATCAAGGTCCTCGTAGGATGTCGGCAGGCAGATTCGAGATGACGGCGCTCGCCTGGCGGGGCATGATCTCGAGGCATTGCGTACGGACACACCACCCTGGATAAAGGAGCCTGCATGTATCTGCCATCCCATTTCGAAACGCCTGACCTCGCGTCGCTGCACCAACTGATCCTGGCCCATCCGCTGGGGGCCCTGATCACCCACGGTGAGCGGGGGCTGGATGCGAACCATCTGCCGTTTGAGCTGGATGCCGGGAGTGGTGAGCAGGGCGTATTGCGTGCCCATGTCGCCCGCAACAACCCGCTCTGGCAGGAGGCCAGCAATGGCGACGAGGTGTTGGTGATCTTCAAGGCTGCAGATGCCTACATCTCACCCAACTGGTATCCGAGCAAGCAAGTGCATCACCAGCAGGTGCCGACCTGGAACTACAGCGTGGTACATGCCCACGGCCGAATTCGTATCCACGATGATGCCCGCTTCGTGCGCCGTCTGCTGACGAACCTGACGCGGCGTCATGAATCCGCCGAGCCCGCCCCCTGGAAGATGGCGGATGCGCCGAGGGAATATATTGAGGCCATGGTGCAGGCTGTTGTTGGTATCGAAATCGAGATAACCGGGCTGGTCGGCAAGTTCAAACTGAGTCAAAACAAGGCGGATGCGGATCGTCAGGGCGCGGCAGACAGCTTGCAAGCGCGTGGGCAGGTAGAGATGGCAGAGTCTATGTTGAGTCCACCATCGTCGCTGCCACAGCAATAGATTATCCCGTCTGGTCTCAATAAAAGCGGCAACCCAAGGTTGCCGTTTTTATGTGTTTATTTGCAATCAGGCACTGGCATTGAGCAGCTTGCCGACCCCTTCGCCCTTGCCATTGGGCAGGATCTGCTTGAAGGCGCTTAGCAGTTGATCCAGATTGAGGTCGCTGCTGCCCAGTGTGCCTTTGAGGGTATCGAGTCTGCTTTGCAGGGCATCCAAGCGGGTGCTCTGGGTGCCGTTGGCGAGCTGGTTGCGGGCTGTGTCTATGGCCTCGGTCAGAGAGTGGCCATTGTTTTCCTGACCCAGAGTCTGCATCAGTTCGCTCATAAACTGGTTGATGGCGGGGCGGTTCTGCTCGCTGTCGGCATCCTTGACCCCCAGCCGCTGGAACAGGCTCTGGACTGTGGGGGGCAGGCGTTCTTCCTGTACCGGCTCAGGTTCGGGCTGGGCTTTGGCGCTGCTGCTCAGCAGATAGCTGCCCAGCTTGAGGGCTATCGAGGCGATGGGAAGCAGGGTGCTGATCATGATGTCACTCTCCGGTACGGCTGATGACAATGACAGAGCAGGGATTGAGCCAGGTTGGCGAAAAATACAGCAATCTAAGACAGGGTCCTGATCCTGCTGTGAATTTAGTTTTTGGGGTTATATGGGGGAGGGGAAGGATTGCGGGAAAAGCGGCAAACCCTTGCAGCGCCAGGCTGGCCGGTTTGCCGCCGAGGTCGCCGGAT
This sequence comes from Aeromonas sp. D3, assembly GCF_027705025.1. Classification (NCBI taxonomy): domain Bacteria; kingdom Pseudomonadati; phylum Pseudomonadota; class Gammaproteobacteria; order Aeromonadales; family Aeromonadaceae; genus Aeromonas; species Aeromonas sp. D3. Next base: position 138,827 of record NZ_JAPDBE010000001.1, read on the forward strand.
CAGAGCTCCCTGAAGGGGCGACGCTTCTCCTCTTCGATGACGATGGCTTCCAGGTTGGCAATACGCTCCTGCAACTTGTTGATGATCACATCCTGCTTTCCGAGGCGGTCAGTGATGCGGGCATCTCCCAGCTGGTAGCGTGCTCGTTTGGTGAGATAGCCGAACAGCATGCTGATAAAGACGATCAGGACTATGCCTGTCCACATGGTCATGAGTGACTCCTTGTCGATAAATACGCGAGAAATAGCCCTGTTGTCTCATACCCGGTGAGGGGCCGCAATGCCCGCTCTGGTGGTGAGCATGAGCCCTGTGATACCCGGGCTTATGCCATCAGTTGCCAAGAACTGGATGCCAGCCATGTTTGTCGTGGTAGCGGGTCTTGTCCCCTCAGACCCCCTGCCAGAGGGGGCGTCCCAGCCAGAGTCCCCACAGGGTGAGGTGCAGCAGTACGATAAACCAGAACACCAGCCGGTAGCTGCCCTTCTGGGTTTTGTGGCGCAGCCAGTGACGGGCGACCAGCGCCCCGGGCCAGCCACCGCACAGCTCCAGCAGATGGAGGCGAGATTCGGGGATGCGCCAGCCGCCGCGAATGGCCTGCCGCTTGTCGTGGGCGTAGGCCAGTACCGTCAGCAGGCTCATGGTGGTGAGGATGGCGAGCGGCCACCAGTTGGCGTCAGCCAGGCCAAGCCAGGCGGTCCAGAGCAGGGGAAACAGGGCGAGCCAGATCACAGTGCCAGCTCCCAGCCACGGGGGGCGTCAGGGCTCAGACTGCGGATCACGCGAGCGGGGTTGCCCACTGCCACCGAGTCGGCGGGGATGTCGCGAGTCACAACGGCGCCAGCCCCTATGATGGAACGCGCCCCTATGGTGACACCGGGGCAGATGATGGCGCCGCCGCCAATCCAGCAGTCATCGCCTATGTGTACCGGCTTGTTGTAAGCGGTCCAGTTGCGGCGCTCCAGGTAATCCATGCTGTGGGTGGCCGTGTAGATCTGCACGTTGGGGGCCAGCAGCACATGGTTGCCGATATGCACTTCACCCACATCGAGAATGGTGACGTTGAAGTTGAAGAAGGTCTGCTCGCCTATGTGGATATTGCGGCCAAATTCACAAGTGAAAGGAGTGCTTATCCAGCTGGAAGCGGGACAGTGGCCGAACAGCTCGCCGCACAGGCGCTGGCGCAGGGGGTGATCCCCGGCGGATGACGCATTGAGTTGTGCCAGCAGCGCCTGACCCCGGATCCTGTCATCCGCTATCTCCTCGCTCTGGCTATCCAGGGCGCCGCCCGCCAGTATCTTGTCCCAGTCGCTTGCCATGCTCGTCTCTCCTCATGTGCCAAGAGGAGCCAGTATACGCCACCCGTCTTGCAGCGTCAGGCTGTCACTTGCTGCAAGATCAGGCGCTTGGCCAGATGAGCGGCAGGATCAGCAGGGCAGAAACCAGATAGGGCAGCAGCACCATGAGCCCCAGCCGGCGCCCGCCAATACCCAGTGCCAACACGCCTTTCACCAGCGAGTTGACCAGCCCTGCCAGCAGTATGCCCCGGGCCGCGACCTCCAGCCCCAGCTCTTTGTGGGAGAGCTGGGAGAGCGACAGGGTAATGGCGTCCACGTCCGTGATCCCCGACACCAGTGCCAGCAGATAGACACCCGAGTCACCCACCCGGCTTTGCAACAGTGTTGCCATGAAACCTATCAGCGCCAGCAGCAGGCCGAACTTGATGGCGGTGGCGAGATCCAGCGGATTGCTGGTTCTGGGCTGCACTGGCCCGTCGGTCAGCGCTTCCCGCTGGCGCCAGAACCAGAATGCAAAGCCGTAGACAATGACTGCCAGCAGCAGCAGGGGAGCGGCGAGGCGCATCGCCAGCTCCTTGTGGATCAGCAATACCAGCACCAGCAGCCGCACCCACATGGTGGCTCCCGCCAGCAGTATGCCGGTGGCCAGCAGCCGCTCCAGTCCGCCCTGCTCCTTGTTGAGGCGGGCAAACTGCAAGGTGAGAGCGGTGGAGGAGGCGAGCCCCGCCAGCATGCTGGTGAGCACCAGTCCTGCGCGGGTGCCGAGCAGACGCACCGCGAAGTGGCCACAAAACGAGATGCCGGCGATCACTACCACCATCAGCCAGATCTTGAAGGGGTTGAAGGCATCGAGGGGCCCCATCTCCTCGTTGGGCAGCACCGGCAGCAGCACCAGGGAGATAAGCAGAAAGCGCAGTGTGGCGTGAAATTCGGTTTCGCTGAGAAACAGCATCCCTTGCTGGATCTTGCCCTTGAGCCCCATCAAAAGGGCGGCCAGCACGGCGCAGGCCACCGCCTCGCTCGGGCTCAGCAGCACGGACATCAGCCCCAGCAGATAAGTGAGCAGCATGGCCACCGAGCTGGTGAGGCCGAACTCCCCCTGCCAGCGCTGGGCCAGCCAGACCGAGAGGCCGCAGCCCATGACCACAGCCAGCAGACCGAGCAGCGGCAGCCAGGGGCCCAGGGTCGGCAACAGCAGGGCGCAGACGCCGCCGAGCAGGCCGATGAGGCCATAGGTTCGCATCCCGGCGATGCGCTGGTTGTCCCCCAGCTGGCGCACTTGCCAGCCACGCTCCAGCCCTATGATGAGGCCGATGGCCAGCGACACCAGGGCGCCATTGACGGGGTCTGCATTGATCCACATAACGACTTCCTTTTCGCTGTGTGATTGCCTTGAACCCATGATGGCACAGGCTGTACCGGGGCAGAGAGGCATGGCTCACAGAGTGTGCGAATGGGGCCGTGCGGCGGATTGATATGAGCAAAAGAGATAAGCAAAGCGTTATTTCTTGGTTCTCGGCATAACAAGCCCGCGGCATGCTGCATTCAACCCAAGGATATGGAGTATCACCATGAAACTGCGAATGACAGCCCTGACCCTGCTCTCCCTGTTGGCCCTCGGTCAGGCCAATGCCGCCGAGATCCGTCTGCTCAACGTCTCCTACGATCCGACCCGCGAGCTGTTTCAGGAGTACAACGCCGCCTTTGCCAAAGAGTGGAAAGCGAAGACGGGTGACGACGTAGTGGTGAGCCAGTCTCACGGTGGTTCAGGCAAGCAGGCGCGGGCCGTGGTGGATGGGCTGGAGGCGGATCTGGTGTCGCTGGCGCTGGCCTATGACGTCGATGCCATCGCCAAGGAGAGGCTTATCGCCGCCGACTGGCAGAGTCGCCTTGCCAACAACGCGTCCCCCTACACCTCCACCATCGTCTTCCTGGTACGCAAGGACAATCCCAAGCAGATCAAGGATTGGGGCGATCTGGTGCGCAAGGATGTAGCCATCGTCACCCCCAACCCCAAGACCTCCGGCGGGGCGCGCTGGAACTACTTGGCGGCCTGGGGCTATGCCCTGAAGAAAAGCGGCAGTGAGGAGGGAGCCAGACAGTTCGTCGGCGATCTCTACAAGAACGTCAAGGTGCTGGACTCCGGCGCCCGTGGTGCCACCACCAGCTTTATCGAGCGGGGTCTCGGCGATGTCTTGCTGGCGTGGGAAAACGAAGCCCTGCTGGTGCTGGGTCAGGCTGGCAACAGCGACAAATTTGAACTTGTGGTGCCGTCTGTCTCCATCCTGGCGGAGCCTCCGGTGGCCGTGGTCGACAAGGTGGCCAGGAAGCATGGCACCGAGGCTGTCGCCAAGGGGTACCTTGAGTATCTCTACTCGGACGAGGGGCAGCGCATCATCGCCAAGTATCACTACCGCCCCAGCAGTCCTGCAATCCAGAAGGAGACGGCAGCCCAGTTCCCGCAACTGACCCTGTTTACCGTCAAGGATCTGGAAGGGGACTGGGACAAGGCCCAGCAGAAGCACTTCGCCCAAGGCGGCCTGTTTGACCAGATTTACCAGCCGGGCGGCTAAGGCCCCCTGCTTCCTTGTGGCATGTTCACCCCGCACTGGCCCCTGTGCCAGCTGATAGGAGCACCAAGATGAACAAGATCCTCCTGGTTCCCGGTCTGCACAACAGTGGGCCGGATCATTGGCAGAGCCGCTGGCATCAATATTTCCCCCACTGGCAGCGCATGGTTGGCCTGCCGTGGGACAAGCCGGACCTGACGGTCTGGAGCGCCAAGCTGGCGAGCAAGCTGCGTAGCCGGCGCGGCCGGGCCCATCTGGTGGCCCACTCCTTCGGCGCCCTGGCGGCTATCACGGCAGCGCGTCAGCAGCCCGACAAGGTGGCCTCGCTGTTTATCGTGGCGCCGGCGGATCCTGCCCATTTCGGCATAGTGGATGAGGCGCTGGCCGGTTCGCTCAAGGTATCGGCCCAGCTGATCGCCAGTCGTAACGATCCCTGGCTCAGTTTCGAGCGAGCCGAATATTGGAGTCGCCAGTGGCAGGTGCCGCTGTTCGATGCCGGTGAGGTGGGGCATATCAATGCCCAGTCCGGTCATGGGGAGTGGAGTCAGGGACTCAACCTGCTCGGCACCCTCTATCGCCGGGCCGAGATGGTGGTCGAGCCTGCGCCTGCTGTGTGGGAGCGACGCGCGGCCCTCAGTTTTCGGTGAAAGTGTTGCCAATACCCGTTCAATTTGCAGAGAAGGAGAGAGAGCACCCGACATGACAACAGCCTGATTTTGATTGCTTGGTACATTGCACGACGCTCCATTTTTTAGGTCTTTTATTTATATAAAAGACCTTTTTTTCATTTTATGGCGCTAAAAACCAGTGCCGCCCTGGTTAGATAAAAAAGTGCTTAGCAAAGGCGTTATTGGTGTTTGTTGTCTCAAACAGGCGTGCGCAGAATCGCTGTATCGAATGTTTTTCATAACAAACGGAAGCGTTATGCGATTTGGTTCTTACTCCGTCTTGCCAGGCTTTGGTCCGACCCTTGGCTTCAGCCTGCTCTATCTTGGCATCCTGGTGCTGCTGCCACTCTCGGCGCTGGTGTTGTTCGCGGTGAACAATCTTACTGCGGGGGAATTCTGGCAGGTGATCGGCTCACCCCGGGTGCTCGCCTCCTTTCGCCTGAGTTTCGGTGCCGCTTTCATCGCGGCGCTGCTGAACAGCCTGTTTGGCCTGATCCTCGCCTGGGTACTGGTGCGTTACCGCTTCCCCGGTCGCCGGCTGGTGGATGCGCTGATCGATCTGCCGTTCGCCATGCCCACCGCCGTCTCCGGTATTGCACTGTGCGCCATCTTCGCCCCCAACGGCTGGATCGGGCAGTGGGTCGCCCCACTGGGCATAGAGCTTGCCTACAACCCCATCGGCGTGGTGATTGCCCTCACCTTCATCGGGTTGCCTTTCGTGGTACGCACCCTGCAGCCGGTGCTGCGGGAGGCAGAGACGGAGCAGGAAGAGGCCGCCGCCAGCCTGGGGGCTGACCGCTGGCAAACCTTTTTGCGGGTGCTGTGGCCAACCCTGATCCCGGCACTGCTCACAGGTTTTGCCCTGGCGTTTGCCCGTGGTGTGGGGGAGTACGGCTCCGTCATCTTTATCGCCGGCAACCTGCCCATGGTTTCCGAAATTGCCCCCCTGATGATCATGAGTCATCTGGAGGAGTACGACTATGCAGGCGCTTCTGCCATCGCCGTGGTCATGCTGCTGGTCTCATTTATTTTGTTATTGCTCATCAACAAGTTGCAGGCCTGGAGCTGGGCACGCATAGGAGGGACTCGCGTATGAGCGCATCCAACTCGACACTGGATCTGGTCCAGGTTGTGGCGCCAGCCACGCTGGCCCGCCACCCTTCCGTCACGCGTGAGCCCGTCTGGGTCAAATGGCTGCTCATTGCCCTTGGACTGGGCTGGTTTGCCGCTCTGCTGCTGTTGCCGCTGGCCACCGTCTTCATTCAGGCGCTGAGCCCGGGGCTCGCTTTCTTCTGGCACGCCATCAGCGAGCCGGATGCCCTGAGCGCCCTGGGCTTGACCGCCCTGGTCACGCTTTGCGCCGTGCCCCTCAACCTGCTGTTCGGGCTGGCGGCGGCCTGGGCCATCGCCCGCTTCCGCTTCCCCGGTCGGCAGCTGCTCATCACCCTCATCGACCTGCCGTTCTCTGTCTCGCCGGTGATCGCCGGGCTCATGCTGGTGCTGCTGTTCGGCAGTCGCGGCTGGTTTGGCGACTGGCTGAGCGAGCACGACATCAAGGTCATCTTCGCCACCCCGGGCATCATTCTGGCCACCACCTTTATTACCGTGCCCTTCGTGGTGCGCGAGCTGCTGCCCCAGATGGAGGCCCGCGGCCCGGAAGAGGAGGAGGCGGCCATCATGCTGGGGGCGAGCGGCCTGCAGATGTTCTGGCGTGTCACCCTGCCCGGCATCCGCTGGAGCCTGATGTATGGCCTGCTGCTCTGTACCGCCCGGGCTGTGGGGGAATTTGGGGCCGTGTCGGTGGTCTCCGGCCATATTCGCGGCCAGACCAATACCCTGCCGCTGCATATCGAGATCCTCTACAACGAGTACCAGACCGGCGCCGCCTTCGCGGTGGCAAGCCTGCTGGCCCTGTTCGGGATCTTCACCCTGCTGGGCGAAACCCTGCTGGCCCGGCTACGCGGGCAGCCTGACAAGCCCCACTGATATTGCGAGAGAGGCGCGGCTGCGCGACCTGCCGGGCCTCATACCCCATTGATCTCGATATAACGATTATTGAAAAGAGGCATCTATGAGCATTCAGGTTCAAGGGCTCAGCAAGCATTTCAACCAGTACGCGGCGCTGGCCGACATCAACCTCGACTTTCACGATGGCGAGCTGGTGGCGCTGCTGGGCCCCTCCGGCTGTGGCAAAACCACCTTGCTGCGCATCATAGCCGGGCTGGAGCAGGCCGACTCTGGCCACGTCATCATCCGCGGTGAGCATGCAACCGACCTTGATGTGCGTGAGCGCAACGTGGGTTTCGTGTTCCAGCACTACGCCCTGTTTCGCCACATGACGGTGTTCGAGAACGTGGCATTCGGCCTGCGGGTCAAGCCGAGGTCAGAGCGTCCCACCGAGGCTGTCATCCGCGCCCGGGTCAAGGAGCTGCTGGATCTGGTGCAGCTCAGCCATGTGGCCGATCGCCACCCGACCCAGCTCTCCGGCGGTCAGCGCCAGCGGGTCGCCCTGGCCCGCGCCCTGGCGGTGCAACCCAAGGTGCTGCTGCTGGATGAGCCCTTCGGTGCCCTCGATGCCCAGGTACGCAAGGAGCTGCGCCGCTGGTTGCGCGAACTGCATGACGAGCTGCATGTCACCAGCCTGTTCGTGACCCACGATCAGGAGGAGGCGCTGGAGGTGGCGGATCGGGTGGTGCTGATGAACGCCGGCCGGGTCGAGCAGATAGGCACACCGGCCGAGGTCTATGACCAGCCCGCCAGTGCCTTTGTGCACAGCTTTCTTGGCAGCGTGAACCTGTTTCGCGGTCGGGTGGCAGGTCAGGGGCTCGGCATTGGCGAGCAGTGGCTGGGAGGCCCCATCAGCTCCCATCTGGCGGAGGGCAGTGCAGCCATCGCCTATGTGCGTCCCCACGAGCTGGAGATAGTGCCTGCGGATGCAAGCGGGGGGATCCGCGCCACCATCACCCGACTGCTGCCCATGGGACCCCGTATCCGGGTGGAGTTGCGTGGCATTGGGGATACAAACGGTGCACACTTCGAGGCCGAATTGAGCAAAGAGGCGGCCAGGGCATTTGCTCCGGGGCAGGGGGTGCGGCTGGTGGCCAGGCAGGCCCAGCTCTATCCGGACTACCAGATTTGATGGCCAGGGTTTGCATCCAGGCGAGAGCGACTCGCCGCCATCCTATGCCAACCGACAGGATCAGGGCGTGACCTTTTTCGCGATAACAGTATCAGGCTTGCAGTCCGGCACAGGGTCGGGCTGGCAATAACAAAAACGGCGGCGGGACCAACCCGACCGGCCAGTCAGCGCAGGAGGCGATGGCGTGAATTTTCAGCAGTTACGCATTATACGGGAAGCGGCGCGGCGGGATTACAACCTGACCGAGGTGGCCAATGCCCTGTTTACCTCCCAGTCCGGGGTCAGCCGCCATATTCGCGAGCTGGAGGAGGAGCTGGGGATAGAGCTGTTCATCCGCTATGGCAAGCGGCTGCTTGGCATGACGGAGCCGGGCAAGGAGTTGCTGGTGATCGCCGAGCGCATCCTCAATGACGCCAACAATATCCGCAAACTGGCCAGCACCTTTGCCAACCGCGAGTCCGGCAGGCTGCTGGTGGCAACCACTCACACCCAGGCCCGTTACGCACTGCCGAGGGTGGTGAAGGCGTTTCGCGAACAGTTTCCGCTGGTGCAACTGGAGCTGCGTCAGGGCAGCCCTGAGGAGATAGTGCGGCTGGTGCAGACCGGCGAGGTGGATATCGGCATCAGCAGCGAGCGGCTCGACAAGAGCGAAGGGGTGGTGGCGTTTCCATACTACCGCTGGCATCACAACATAGTGGTGCCCGAGCAGCACCCCCTCACCGTCGAGCAGGAGCTGACCCTGGCGGCGCTGGCACACTGGCCCATCATCACCTATCAGGCCGGCTTGACCGGACGGGCGCGGGTGGATGAGGCATTTGCCGAAGCGGGGATCACGCCGCAGATATTGCTGACTGCCCAGGATTCGGACGTCATCAAGACCTATGTCGAGCTGGAGATGGGGGTCGGCATATTGGCGGACATGGCATTTGATACCCAGCGCGACAGGGGGCTGGTGCAGCTTGACGGCAGCCGACTGTTTGCGCCACACACCGCCTGGATCGGGCTCAAGCAGGGGCAGTTCCAGCACAACTTCGCCTGGCAATTTATCCAGCTCTGCAATCCGGAGCTGGCGCTGGCAGACATTCAGGCCCGCGCCATGGGCGGTGAGCCTGTCATCGACTACCAGATCTGAACCTTGCCAGACGATGTGAAACGGGGAGCCAATGGCTCCCCGTTTTGTTGGCGACGAGGGCGCGCAGGCCAGTGACATACATGGCGGTCACCAAGGGCCTCATATGAATTTTTTCGCTTAGGTTTGCCGCTTTACTTCGTTTGTTATCACGCACTTTGGTTACAGGATGGAACAAGTGACTGACAACAGCCGACATATTCCGGATAAAGCATGCCGTACAGCTACCTATCACATCTGCGTTGCAGCAAGACCGGCGATATCCATGATGCCGATCAGCCCCAGCAACTGAGCCTGGTGGGGGCCCCCCTGCTGGCCAGCTACGATCTCGAGGCCCTGAAGAAGGTTTGGCATCCGGCCGCTCTGCTAGGACGTCCTGCCACCCTGTGGCGTTATCACGAGCTGCTGCCGGTGCGTGACCCCGCCCAGGTGGTGACACTGGGGGAAGGACTGACACCCTTGTTGCCCTTGCGCGCACTGGGCAAGCAGGTCGGTATTCCGGATCTCTGGATGAAGGATGAGAGCATCATCCCCACCGGATCCTTTAAGGCCCGTGGCGCAGCCGTTGGCATTTCCCGTGCTCGTGAACTCGGTGTCACCCATTTTGCCATGCCCACCAACGGCAATGCTGGAGCCGCATGGGCTCTTTATGGTGCCCGTGCCGGCCTGCGCAGCACCATAGTCATGCCACAGGAAGCCCCTGCCATTACCCGGCTGGAAACATCCCTGGCGGGTGCGCGCCTTTATCTGGTGGATGGCCTCATCAGCGATGCGGGCCGCCAAGTCGCTCAGGCTGTGGTGGATCAATCTCTGTTTGACGCCTCTACCCTGAAGGAGCCCTATCGGATCGAAGGCAAGAAGACAATGGGGCTGGAGATCGCCGAACAGCTGGGTTGGAAGTTGCCAGATGTAATCATCTACCCCACAGGCGGCGGGGTCGGCCTTATCGGCATCTACAAGGCGTTCCGTGAGTTGCAGGAATTGGGCTGGGTCAAAGGGGAGCTGCCCCGACTGGTGGCGGCGCAGGCCAGTGGTTGCGCACCCATAGTGCAGGCCTGGCAGCAAGGGGCCAGCGAGTCGAGCTTCTGGCCGGCTTCCCAGACCCTGGCCTTCGGCATCAATGTGCCCAAGGCGCTGGGAGATTTTCTGGTGCTCGATGCACTCTATCGTACCAATGGTTGTGCCATCGCTGTGGATGACAGGGCGATTAAGGCAGAGATCCGCCAACTTGCGTCCCTGGAGGGGAGCTTTGTCTGCCCGGAAGGGGCTGCGGCTTTCGCCGCCGCCCGCCAACTGCGGGAGAGTGGCTGGATCAAGGGGGGTGAGCAGGTCGTCGTGCTCAATACGGGGTCTGGGATCAAGTACCCGGATGCAATCACTGTGTTGCCCCAGCGACTACGCCGTGACGGGAGGATACCTGCATGACGTTCGACTGGTCTTTTATCCTCGGCACCCTGCCCGCGTTCGGCAAGGCGGTCTGGGTCACACTGCAACTGGGCGCCATGGTGATCTTTACGTCGCTGGGGGTGGCCCTGCTCAACGTGGCCCTGCTGAGCCTGCAAAAGCCACTGCTCGCCGCGTTCATCCGCGGCTATGTGGAGCTGGCCCGCAACACACCGCTGCTGATCCAGCTGTTCTTTCTCTACTTCGGGCTGCCGGCGCTGGGGCTATCGCTGTCAGGTTTTGCCACTGCGGTGATCGCCATGACCTTCCTCGGCGGTGGTTATCTGACCGAGGCGCTGAGAGCCGGTATCCAGGCCGTACCCACCAGCCAGCTGGAAGCGGGCCGGGCCATTGGCCTCTCCCGCTGGCAACTGCTGCGCCATGTGCAACTGCCCCAGGCCTGGCTTGCCAGCCTGCCGGCACTGTTTGCCAACTTCATCTTCCTGCTGAAAGAGACGACAGTGGCCTCGGCGGTGGCGGTGCCCGAGCTGCTCTACACCACCAAGAACTACATAGCCCTCTACTACAAGACCTACGAGATGCTGGCTGTGCTGACCCTGATGTGCGTGCTGATCTTTCTGCCGTTATCACTGGCCCTGCGGACTTTGGAAAGGAGGCTGCAACATGGTCAGTTCGGTCACTGAGTTGCTGGGCCAAGCCCTGCCGCTGCTGGCAATTGGCGCGGGTCAGACCCTCGCCATCTCGCTGCTGGCCATCCTGTTTGCAACCCTCGGCGGTGTCGCTTACGGCGTGCTGGCGCAACAGGGCGGACGACTGACTCTGGGCCTGCTGCGGGTTTATCTGGAGCTGTTTAGGGTGGTGCCCGTGCTGGTGTGGCTCTACCTCTTCTTCTTCGGGTTGCCGATCTTCTTCGGCCTCGATATTCCGGCCTTCTGGTGCGCAGTGCTGGTACTCGCCCTTTGGGGCGCCAGCGAGGTGGGGGAAGTGGTGCGCGGCGGCCTGGGATCCTTGGCCCGTGGTCAGCAGGAGGCCGGGTTGGCGCTCGGACTCTCGACCTGGCAGCTCTATCGCCACGTGCTGTTGCCCCAGGCGTTGCAGCGGCTGACGCCGCCGACCATCAACATCTACACCCGCATCATCAAGACCAGCTCGCTGGCGGTGCTGATCGGGGTGGTGGAGGTGATCAAGGTGGGCCAGCAGATCATAGAGCGCACCTATGCCTCCGTGCTCATCTACGGCTTGCTGTTTCTGTTCTTCTTTCTGGTCTGCTATCCGCTCTCGCTGGCCTCGCGCCGACTGGAGCAAAAATGGGGTAATGCGGTATGACACCTCTGCTTGAACTTGAGCTCGTCAGCAAACAATTCGGCCAAAACCGGGTACTGGACGGGGTCAGCCTCGCGGTGAACCCCGGGGAAGTGATCGTCATCCTGGGGCCGAGCGGCTGCGGCAAGAGCACACTGCTGCGCACCCTCAACGGGCTCGAACCCATTCAGGGGGGCGAGATCCGCTTCGACGGCGTGCTGCTCGATGGTGCCACCGACTGGCAGCGGGTGCGCCAGCGTATCGGCATGGTGTTCCAGAGCTATCACCTCTTCCCCAACCTGACGGTGCTGGAGAACGTGCTGCTAGGCCCCCTTCAGGTGCAAAAACGGGAGCGGCAGGAGGCCCTGCTGCAGGCGGAGCAGCTGTTGACCCGCATCGGTCTGTGGGAGAAGCGCCACGCCTATCCGCGCGAGCTCTCCGGCGGCCAGCAGCAACGCATCGCCATAGTGCGGGCTCTGTGCATGAACCCCCAGGTGATGCTGTTTGACGAGGTGACAGCCGCTCTCGATCCCGAAATGGTGCAGGAGGTGCTGGAAGTGTTGCGGGATCTCGCCGGCAGCGGCATGACACTGCTTATCGTGACCCACGAGATGGCGTTCGCCCGGGCGGTGGCGGATCGCATCGTCTTCATGGATGGCGGCCACATTCTGGAGCAGGCCGCGCCCCATCAATTTTTCGATAACCCGAGGAGCCAGCGTGCGCGCCAGTTCCTCGCCAAGTTTTCTTATACAGATGTCATCAAACGAAAGGAGTCAGCATGAAAAAAATCACCTCGGTTCTGTTCAGTGCCCTGATCGGCCTGGGCCTTGCCAGCGGCGCAGCCCATGCGGCGGACGGTTCCCTCGACAAGATCAAGGCGCGCGACAAGCTCATCGTCGGCGTCTTCACCGACAAGCCCCCCTTCGGCTACGTGGATGAGAAGGGGAACTACGTGGGCTTCGATACCGATCTCGGTCGCCGTTTCGCCAAGGACCTGCTGGGAGACGAGAACAAGGTCGAGTTCGTGGCGGTGGAGCCCGCCAGCCGCATCCCCTTCCTGCAGAGCGACAAGGTGGATCTCATTCTCGCCAATATGACAGTGACGCCGGAGCGGCGCGAGGTGGTGGATTTCACCAATCCGAACCTGCGAGTGGCGGTACAGGTGCTGGTGCCGGAAGGGAGCCCGGCCAAGAAACTGGATGATCTGGCCAGCAAGACCCTGATCGTTACCACCGGCACCACGGCCGACATCTGGCTGACCCGCAATCATCCAGACTGGAAGGTGCTCAAGTTCGAGAAGAATACCGAATCCCTGCAGGCGCTGGCTCAGGGCCGTGGTGATGCCTACGCCCAGGACAATCTGGTGCTGTTCAGCTGGGCCAAGGAGAATCCGGGCTACCGGGTGCTGCCCGAGAAGCTGGGGGCGGAAGACCCAATCGCGCCAGCGGTGAAGAAGGGCAATATCGAGCTGCGTGACTGGGTCAACGAGCGCCTCGCCAAGCTGGGTGAAGAGAAGTACCTGCTCAAGCTCTACGACCAGTATGTGCGCGATAAGTTGAGCGCCGATACCGACCCCAACGACGTGATAGTGGAAGGGGGCAAGTGGCAGGGGTAATCCTGTTGAAAGAGTGAAAAGTGTGCTGAGAAAAGTGAAGCGTGAAGTCCTGGTTCCGTTGGTCCGCAAACCGCAAGGTTTGACCTTTCAGGCGTCCCCGTTCGGGGGACGCTTTTTTTATTTGCCACGCTTGTACGTATCCGTTCAGCGCAATCTAGGCATCCTGCCCGTTGGTGTCGATACCCGGCTTATCCGGGCGGGCGCTGGCCGACTTCAGGTCGGCAAGCCCGCCATCGACTACCCGATCCGAGCCTTGCCAGAGTACGTAAAACGGGGAGCCATTGGCTCCCCGTTTTGTTTATGACGTTATCACTCTGTGCCGGATCAGTTCAGCGCAATCCAGGCATCCTGCCCGTTGGTGCCGATACCCGGCTTATTCGGGCTGGCGCTGGCAGACATTCAGGTCCGCTCTCGACTTTCAGAACTGGCTCAGTTCAGCGCAATCCAGGCGTCCTGCCAGTTGGTGTCGATACCCGGCTTATCCGGGCGGGCGCTGGCCGACTTCAGGTCGGCAAGCCCGCCATCGACTACCCGATACGAGCCTTGCCAGAGTAGGTAAAACGGGGAGCCACTGGCTCCCCGTTTAGTTTATGACGATGCGGATCAGTTCAGCGCAATCCTGGCATCCTGCCAGTTGGTGCCGATACCCGGCTTATTCGGGCTGGCGCTGGCAGAATCAAGGTCCGCTCTCGACTTTCAGAACTGGCTCAGTTCAACGCAATCCAGGCGTCCTGCCAGTTGGTGCCAATACCTGGCTCATACTGGGTGGCGCTGGCCGACCACTGGCTGCACCAGCCTCGGTAGGGGAAGGGCTTGCACTGATAGACCTTGCCGTTCTTGGGCTGCAACACCTTGGTGCCGTCCGTGTAGGAGGTGAGTCCCTGCGGGAAGGTGAACTGGTAGTCACCGCCACCTGCCGAGTCCTTGAGCATCAGGTCCAGGGTCTGCTGCAGGGCTTCGCCCCCCGCCTTCGGCTTGGCCTCGATCACCAGTTGGTGGTGACCCGCGCTGAGCCCGGTGAGCGGCATGGTGAAGCTCTGGCTGCTGTCCTTGATGTCGGCGGCAGACTGGCCCTTGGCCACACCACCATGGTCATACAAGGTATTGGTGACAGTCAGATCCCCCTGGGCAGTGATGGTGAAGTCGAGGATCACCTTGCCGTCGTCGAGCAGGTATTCACTCTCCAGACCGCTCACGCTGATGTCGTTGCCCACCGGCGGTTGCAGCTGTTCGAGCTGGATCTCGACCCGTTCCAGTGCGCTGCCTGCCTTGAGGTAGACGGGGTTCTGGCCGTAGACGGGGTTGAACTGATTGTCGGCGTTCTGCTGACCGGCGCGGATCTGGCTCTGCTCCGCATTGATCTTGCTGGCCAGGGCATGGGCCCAGTTGTTCTTCTGGCCTTGTTCCGTGGTGGTGATGGTCAACTCGGTCTGCAGATCGGGGCGCACGCCATTGGCGTCGAACACCAGAGCTCTGGCCTTGTCACCGGCCGCCAGATCGGTGGAGGGATAAATGGTGCCCCCCTGGCTCCAGCTCAAGGGGGGCTGGGTGCCGCTCTTGAAGTTGGCATCGATCAGGTTGTAGAAGCTGTTGCTGGTATCGCCCACTTCCCACACCCCCAGGATCAGCTGATAACCGGTGCGCTCCGGCAGGTTGCAGTTGTGGGTGACCTGCTTGGGCGGCTGTACCATGTTGCCATCCACCACGCAGAAAGGGGTGAGATCGAAGGCGGCACGGGTCAGCGGCTGGTTCGGGTTCCAGTCCTGTTTGGTGAGGTAGTAACGCCAGTTGCGGGTGACATGGTTGGCGGTGAAGGTCCAGCTGATGGCGAATGGCCCTGCCTGTACTTCACGCCTGGTCCAGCGATCGCTGGTCTGGGCGTTGAGTTCACTCCAGTTCGGGCTGCCCGCCGAGGCAATCTGACCATCCTGAGGGCCGGATTGCGGGAAGCCGGAGGGGCCCTCCACGCTCTGGGGCTCCCACTGCACTGCGCCACACTGGCTGTTGCCACCGGTCTTGCACAGATAGTTGCGCGACTCCGGCTGACTGATGTAGCCGTGGGCGAGTACGCCACCACTGGCCAGCAGCGCCACCACTGGCCAGCAGCGCCAGCGCTGCCGCGACGTGATTAAGTTGGATTTTTGCTGCCATACATTCCTCTGTTCGATAGATGTGGGCAGTCAAGTTGGCAGGGGAGTTCCCCGATACACACCTGAGTGTGGCAACCCCGCTATCCTGGACGACATGTCTTTAGACCGGAGGCTTTGCGTCCTGGCCTTTCAACCAGTTTGCCAAATGACTACATAAAGGGTCATGGTGTCGCGTCTTGCGACACCATCATCATGACTAATTTTGATTAGTTAATTAAGTGTAAATGTTTACAGCTTGACTCATCGGAGTAGAGCTAAAACTTAACGTTATGTTTTTAATGGTATATTTAATCGGCAAGCCGGGCTGAATGTCGCCCATCATGTCGATAACATGCAAAAATTCGACATTTTTCATCAATGAAAAAATCCTCTGCCAGCGGGCTGGCAGAGGATGAATTGCGACAGGGCAAGACGGATCAGTGGCGAGCGCGGGGGCGTTCGGCCTGATGTGATTGCTGATGCAGGGGGGCCAGCCGCTGTGCCAGGGTCTGATCGATGGCAGTGCCCAGTTTGAACACCGCCAGTCGCTCATCCAGACTGCGGGAGAGGTCTGCCAGCAGCTCGCTCTCTTTCGCCAGATAGGTGGCGGATTGTGACATCTCCTGGGCCGAATCATTGATGCCACTGACGTTGCGGTTCATATCCTCGGCCACCACGCTCTGCTGTTCCGCCGCTGTGGCTATCTGGATCGCCATGTCGCTCACATGCTGGATGTGGTTGACGATGAGGGAGAGGTCCTGCCCTGCCTTTTGGGACTGGCTGACGCTGTTCTCCGCCAGCTTGCGGCTGGCATCCATGGCACTGGCGGCGGTCACTGCCCGCTGCTGCAATTGGGCTATGGTGCTCTGTATCTCCTCGGTGGACTGGCGGGTGCGGCTCGCCAGCTGGCGTACCTCGTCGGCGACCACGGCAAAGCCGCGCCCCTGCTCACCCGCCCTGGCTGCTTCGATGGCGGCGTTGAGGGCCAGCAGGTTGGTCTGTTCGGAGATGGCGCTGATGACGGCGGTCACCTCGCTTATCTGCATTACCCCCTCCTTGAGCTGATTGACCTGCTGGGTGGCCTGTTCCACCTCGGTGGCCAGCGCCTGTATGCCATTGACACTGGCATGCACGTCACGGTTGCCCAGCCCGGCCTCGCTGGTGGCTTCCTGGGTATCCCGGGCGGTATTTTCGGCGTGACCCGCTACATCGGCAATGGTGGCGCTCATCTCGTTCATGGCGGTGGCGAGCTGGGAGAGCTGGTCCCGCTGGCTGTTGACCGCCTGATTGGTCTCCTCCGCCGAGGAGGCGATCCGCAGGGCAGCATCTGCCACATTGCGGGCCCCTTGGCTGGCTTCAAGCAAGGCGTGGCGAATGGCGTCGAGCCCCTGGTTGGTACAGGCGGCGACGACCCCCATCTCATCCTTGCCGTGTACCGGTATGCTGATCACCAGATCCCCGGCCGCCACCTGCTGCATGGCTCGCTTGATCTCGGCCAGGGGATTGACGATGGAGCGGCTGATGGCAAACCCCAGCAGCCCCATCAGCAGGATCACCAGCAGGGTGGCGCCCCCCATCAGCTGGTACTGGGACCAGATGGTGGCTTCAATGTCCTGCAGCAGTACACCGGAGCCCAGGATCCAGCCCCAGGGCTGATAGCCGGCGACCAGCGACATCTTCTGGGCGGCATCACCAGAGGGGGATATCCACTGGTATTCCAGCCGCCCCTGCTGGCCACCCTTGCCGAGTTCCACCATGCGTTGCCAGTGATCCCCGGCTGTCTCGGTGCCGCTCTGGCCCATCTGCTGGCCAACCAGTTCCGGTTTGACGGGGTGTACCACAACGTGGCGAGTTTCATCGAGTACGAACAGATAGTTGTCGCCATCGAAGCGCATGCTGTTGAGCATGGCCTTGGCTTCTGCCTGAGCCTGTGCGGCGGGCAAGGTGGTGGCGAGTGACTGGATGCGGCTCATGGCGAGATCCAGCACGGCCTGCAGCCGGGCCTCCCGCTCACTCATCAGATTGCGATGCAAGGCACTGGCCGAAATAAGCAGCAGTGCGATGAAACCGACTAGCGCCAGTGAGAGCAGCAACATCAATTTGCGGCTCACGGCGATATCACCAAGCTTGAACATAAGGTCTCACTGATTTCCCTGTGGGTCTTGTTGTGGCCAGACATGACAATGGCCCTGATTATTTCGTTATTAACATTTAATTAACTTTCAATAACTTGTGGTGACTGAATGCTAATTGAGTGTTTTGACAACCAGTATAGCCAGCAGACAGAAACCGTCGCTTTTGGTAGCGTGGTTGTGCGCATCCCGGCGCATCATTTGCCAAAAAATGTGAATGGCTTGGCATTTCACCAAAAAGGAGCGGGCACCCGTGCGGGTCAGCCCCATACAAGAGGGAATTTATGCATTCCATTGCCAGGAATTATTTGAATCAGCTCAATGCCGATTACCTGCAGGTACACAGGCGCAAGGAGGACCTGTTCTGGTCCACCTACATGGGCACCAGTGACGATCAGGCAGGTTTCACCGCCGCCGAGCAGGCCTACAAGGCGTTTTGCGCCAACCCGGCCCGACTGCCGGAGCTCAGAGAGATGCAGGCCCGGGCCGAAGAGGCGGATCTCAAGCGTGGTCTGGGGGGCTGGATTGCCTTCTTCGAGTGCAACGTCATCGAGGACCCGGCCGCCGCCGCCCTGATGGACGAGCTGGTGGCGGCCGAGGCGGCGCTGTTTGCCCGTCGCCGGGAGCTGAAACTCAGCTTGCTGGATGAGCAGGGTCAGCAGGTCGCCGGCAGTCTGCCCGCCGCCAGCACCTCCCTTGCCGCCAGCCCGAACGAGGCGGTGCGCCAGAGCGCGCTGGCCATGTTCCATACCCTGGAGCAGTGGGTGGTCGACAACGGTTTTCTCGAGGTAGTGGCGATCCGCAACCGCTTCGCCCGTGCCATGGGTTATCGCGACTATTTCGATTACAAGGTGCGCAAGAACGAGCAGATGAGCCCGGAACAGCTGTTTGCCGTGCTGGATGATTTTATCGCCCGCACCGAGCAGCGGGTGCAGCAGAGTCTGGCAGAGCTGAAAAGCGCCAAGGGAGAGGCGGCGCTGCTGCCCCACAACCTGCGCTATTTCGTCAGCGGCGACGTGACCCGCCAGCTCGACCCCTATGTGCCTTTCTCGCGGGCGCTGAAGGACTGGGTCGAGAGCTTCCGCCGGCTCGGCATCCAGTATCGCGATGCGACCCTGACTCTGGATCTGCTGACCCGGGAGGGGAAATACGAGAACGGCTTCTGCCACGGCCCTGTGCCCAGCTTCTGGCAGGAGGACAAGTGGGTTCCCGCCGTGGTCAACTTCACCAGTCTGGCCAACCCGGCTCAGGTGGGCAGCGGTTGGAGTGGCCTCAATACCCTGTTCCACGAGGGGGGCCACGCCGCTCACTTTGCCAATGTGACTGGCAACGCTCCCTGCTTTTCACAGGAGTTTCCACCCACCTCCATGGCCTATGCCGAGACCCAGTCCATGTTCTGCGACAGCCTGCTGGACGATGCGGACTGGCTCAAGCGCTATGCCAGGAACGTGGCGGGAGAGGTGATCCCAGATTCGCTCATCAAGGCCATGATAGCGGCGCGTCAGCCGTTTCGTGCCTTCAACGAGCGCCAGATAGCGCTGGTTTCCTACTTCGAGCGGGATCTCTACGCCATGGAGGAGAGCGATCGCACTCCGGACGCCGTGCTGGCGCTGGCCCGTCAGTGGGAGCGCAAGATACTGGGGACAGAGAGCCCTAGGCCGCTGCTGGCCATTCCGCATCTGCTGAATCAGGAGTCGGCTTGTGCCTATCACGGCTATCTGCTGGCACTGATGGCGGTGGAACAGACCCGCGCCTATTTCCTTCAGCGCGATGGTTATCTCACCGACAACCCGCGTATCGGTCCGGATCTGGCCGCCCACTACTGGGGGCCGGGCAACGGCATGACCCACGATGAGACGCTGCGCAGCCTGACCGGCGAGGGATTCAGCGCAGTGCCGCTGGCCGAGGTATGCAACCAGAGCGTGGCCGACGCCTGGGCGCAGGCCCAAGCCTGCATGGCGGCGGCGCAGCAAAGGCCGCCGGCCGGTGAGGGGGCGCCCCTCAATGCCTGCATCCGGGTGGTGCATGGCAGTGAGCTGATTGCCGACAACAGCGAGTCGGAGGCGCGCATGCTGGCGGACTTCGAGGGCTGGATCCGGCGCCAGAGCGAAGTCGAGCCCGCCACCCAGGGCTAGATGAACCCCGCCTGCAAAAGAGCCCTGCCAATTGGCAGGGCTCTCTCTTTATATGGCGAGCGAGTCGATCACATCGTCAGCAGGGTGACCGGCTTGCCCGTGAGGGCGACGAGCAGGTGCTTGCCCGGCAGTTTCTGGCCATCGAGCATGATGGAGCTGTTGCTGAAGTTGGCGACCAGGCGGCTGCCATCCGAGAAGCGGGTCTCCTGCACCCGGCCCACCCCGTCGCGCCAGCGAAATCCCACCAGCGCCTTGTCCCACAATGCCTCGTGCAGCGGCGCGAATTGATCGCTCAGTCTGACCAGCTCGGGCAGGCGGCTCTCCAGCGTGCTGCGGCTCAGGTTGACCAGCGGCGGTGTGTTGTAAAGCAGGCCGAGCAGGGCGCGCTCCTCCTTGATGCCCGGAAACTTGAGGTTGTCCAGCAGCCAGTGATGGCTGTTGAGCACGGAGTCGTGGAACACAGCCTGATAGAGGGGCAACCTGTCCGCCGGATTGAACACGGTTTTCAGGTAGCGCGGCTTGAGGCGAGCGGGCATAAAGAAGACCTGCGGCGCCTCGTCCGGCCACCACTTGCCGAGGTAATAGGGGGACTTGGCCTGCTTGCGCATGCTGGCATCCTGCCAGCCGAAGCCCCAGCTCTGGATGCCGTGGGCAAACATCAGCGGCTTGCTGGTGAGGGCATTGCCATCCTCCGAGCCCAGCACCAGCCCGAGCCGCTCTCCCACCCAGGCCATGCGGGCATTGCGGGCGGCGATCATGGCCTGGCTGCCCTGCTGGTGAGCCGGGTTGTAATCGTTGGAGGCCATGGCGGTGCCGTCCACGTCGAGGAAGAGGCTGTTGATACCGCTGGCTTTGGCCAGCTCGCTCATGCGGTTCTTGGCGAAGGGCAGGGTGCAACCGGGATTGAGGTAGGCTCCCTCGCCACCAAAGCCGGGTTTGGGTTTGCCGTTGGCCTCCATGATGGCGCAGCGCTTGCCGATCTTGGGGGGGATCTGGGCGGTGAGCCAGCTGTCGTTGCTGCCGGGGAGGATGGCGGTATCGTAGGAGTCATAGCTGCCCACCAGATAGCCCAGACGTTGGGCGGCGGTGACGGCATAACCCTGTTGCAGAGCCGCCGTCCATTGCGGGGTGCCGAGCCAGAGCTTGTGCAGTCCTGCCTGTTGCAGCGCCTCTATCACAGGCAGTGACAGGCCCTGTCCCCAGCGAGTCTGCGCAACCAGCAGATCTCCCAGCTGACCCCTGACCCACTGCTGGCGCAGCGCCAGCACCTTGCTCTGGCTGACGGGGCCCTGCTGGGCGGGCAGGGGGAGCTGGCTGGCAATCAGCCGGTTGAGCCCGGCCATGATCAATGTCTGCTGCCAGGGCTCGGGGGTCGTTGCGGCCAGCGCTTCCCGCTCCTCGCCGCTGAACGCTTGCAGCCAGGCCGGTTTTTGATTGAGTCTGGCCTGCAGGCCTGGCCAATCCTTCACATCCTGTCGATCCAGCAGGGCATCTCCCCACAGATAGACATGGCTGGCACCAATCAGGCGGCGGCCAGCGGGGATCCGGGCAAACTTGTCAGCGAGGGATTGCCACTCCCCCTCGGCCTGCAACCACTCCCGATAGCGACGGGCCCCCGCCAGCCAGTCATCCCCCACGCTCAGACGCACCACCATGGGAGCCTGCTGGTTGAAGCTGCTGAATTCGTGGCGGGCGCTCAGTTGCAGGCGCCCCCCCTTGCGGGTGAAGTTGAGCTGGTTGTCGTAGGGGGTTTGCAGGATCCAGCTGTAGGTCTGTTTGCCTGCATCCTGGCTCCACAGCGGCAGCTTGAGGTCGTAATGGGTGTTGAGTTCGGCCAGTTCGTCGCCGACATAGCCGAGCCAGTCGCTGTCACGCACCGAGAAGCGGCTGCCCTCGCCAAAGGCCATGGAGAGGTGGGTCTGGTTTTTTGGCAGGCTGTACCAGGCCAGCTGACGGGGCGTGTCGCTGACAAGGGTCAGCAGCAGATCATCACCGTCCAGTTTGACCTCGACCCTGGCGTCCTGGGCAGGCCAGTGCCAGCTGGCCTCTTGCTCCCCCCGGGTCAGCTTGTCGACCTGACGGGCGGGTTGGCCGGCACTGACCGGCACCTTGTTGACCGAGATGGCCAGGGTATCGGGGGCGATGCGATAGCTCAGCGTCTCCCCTTGCAGTATCAGGGGGGCGGCGGCCAGAGGCGCCGCCAGCAGTGAAATCAGCAGGCAGCCCAGTACTGGCGCCTTTATCCGTAAACCCTTCATTCAAGATCCTTGGCCAAGTCGATGGCATCAGGGTACGCCCTTGCCCGTTCTACGGTACAGCCAAATTTGCCCGCACCAGCGGCGGCAAGTCACAGGACCTTGCCAGGGGCCAGAAGCGGTTGAGGTCGATGATTTTCTGTCAGGGGGTTATCAGATGGGGCTTGTTTGTGGTCGTGACGTAGTCTGTCGTAGTCAGCCAATACTGGATTCGGATGCGCCAGATTCGCTGCAGGGGGCAATCAAGGGGGGAAGCTCAACCCCATTGCTTGATGGACCACCGATGCAGGCCAATCAAAATGGAATTCTGTTAATTACCTCAATAGTAATAGTGAAAAATTGAGTCCACAGGGACAGGCAACAGACGGTGGCTTATCGAGAATGGTTCCTGTCTGACTCGATTGACTAACTCGTCCACCGCTGCAGAATTGGCCGCCTCGCCACCCCCGATGCGAATCGGGTTCGGAAAGTCACAGGTCTCTTCCCGGAGACAGCTGGACCGCGCATTGAGGAAGGCGTTGGTTCATCCCTCGCCTTTCACCATCACAACCGCACATCCGTCAGGAAGTCACCCTGCGTTGCCACGGCAGCAGGGTCGGACATATGTGCGTAATCGTCAGGGCATTCAAGGACCGATCTGCCCGGCGCGTGTCAAAGGTGGAATGTTGCGAATGAATCGCATCTTTTGGTTATTGGCGCTCTTGCCCCTGCTGGCGTTTGCCGGCGGGGTGGATGGCGTACGGGAAGCCTGGGTCATCCAGGCCAGGGCAGGGGAGCTTGACGCCGCGGCGCAAGGACTGGATGCCCTCTATCGACAAACCGGCGACGGCAAGGTGCTTGACGATCTGATTGCCGTGCAGTTGTGGCGCGGGGATCGCAAGGGGGCGCTGGCAGCCTGCGCCCCCTGCGAGTTCAGTCCCATTGCCAACAGCACGCTGGAAGGGGTGGCCCGCGCCGCCCGGGACGAGAAGCGTTACTTTGAGGCGATCAGCTATTACCGGGTGTTGCAGGGGCGTGACCCGGGCAATCCCACCGGTTGGCTTGGCCTGTTTCTCACCGCCAGCGATCAGGGCAACCGTGTGCTGGCCCATCAGGCGGCAGGAGAGTACGAGGCCCGTTTCGGTCGCGATCGGGCCGTACTGGAGGCGCGTATCTATGCCGCCCGTCAGGCCGAGGACCCCATGGGTGAGATGCTGGCCCGCCAGCAGTGGCTGGCGCTCGAACCCGGCAACAGTGAACAGGTGCTGGCGCTCTATCGGGTTGCGGTGAGCCTGGGGGCGGGTCCCGCCGCTGCCGACTTGATGGGGCAGTATCCTGCCCTGTTCAAGCCGGTGGATCGGCTCTGGCTCGACTACTACCAGGCGGTCAATTTGCTGCGGATCTCGGCGCAGACCGAGGATCCGGCGCTGGCTCGCACCTCCCTCACTCACACCCTGGCCCTGCAGGACAAGATCCTGGCCCGGGCTCCCCGCGATCATGTGCTCTACCTCAGTGCCCGCCGTGATCTGGTGGTGACCCTGGTGGCCCTCGGTGAGTTTGCCCAGGCGGAGCGGGAGTCTGCCGCCCTGCAAGCCGAGGGGCCGCTGCCGGAATACGTGCAGGAGGCGCGGGCCGATGCGCTGGTTGGGCTGGGGCGGGTGGACGAGGCTTCCCTTGTCTATCGGCAACTGGCGACCCCGCAGCGGGCCAAAGACAAGACGCTGCTGGAGAAGCGTTTCTACGCCTACTCGGATGCGGAGCGTTACGGCGCCGCCCAGGGGTTGCTGGCGGGTTGGCAGGAGCCGCCGACCCGCTGGGATTTCACCGGCAATATGCGCATGCCCAACGATGACTACGAGAAGGTGCTGCAGCTCAGAACCCTGCTGCTGGCCTGGCGGGGTGAGGCCGGGATGGCTGAGGCGCAGCTGGAAGGCTGGCTGAAAACGGCCCCTGCCAACCCCTGGCTCTGGTTGCAGCTGGGGGACATCCGTCGTTGGCGCGGTCACCCGGATGGCGCCGAGCAGGCCTATCAGCAGGCAGTGCGCTGGCTGCCGACTGGCCGTACCCGACTCGCCGAGCCGGGTCTCCTCCAGGCCCGCCTCGATCAGGGGCAGTGGCAACAGACACCGCAGGCGGTGCGGGCCCTCGGCAACCTGACCAAGGATCGCCGGGAGTTGCAACAGCGGCTGGCTCTGGAGCAGGCCCCCATGCTGACCACTGAGCTGACCCATGGTCGCAATGAAGGGGGCTCGGTACAGGCCAGTCGTGACTGGAGTTACGACAGCCGCTTTTACAGCGCTCGCAGCGACGGCGGCGATCGGCTGTTTGCCCGTCGTCAGGGCAGCTTCGGTGAATTTGACGGGCAGCCGGAGCGTGCCGCCTACAGCGGGCTCGGGGCCGAGGTCTCCTTCTATCCGCTGCTGTTGACCCTGGAAGGTGGGATGGGCAGTGAGCTCAATCAAAAGGGCTATCTGTGGAGCCGCCTCGACTGGCGGCTGGGCGATCACTGGACGCAGGGCTTTGCCATCAACCTCAACAGCGCCGACACACCGCTGCGGGCGCTGGCTCGGGGCAACTACGCAGATCAATATCAGCTGGATCTGGGTTGGCGCCAGGATGAGACCCGGGAGGCGGGCCTGCGGCTGGAACGAATGGACATCAGTGATGGCAATCGGCGGCTCACCGCCTCCGGCTGGCTGCGTCAGGATCTCTGGCGTCGGGATCGCTGGTGGTTCGACACCACACTGCGGGCTGCCACCTCCCGCAACGAGGCGGTGGATTACTTCAATCCCCTGCGGGATCGCAATCTGGAGCTGGAACTGGCGGGGCGTTACCGGCTGCCGCTGGATGGTCGTCGCGCCCTGCTGCAGAGCCTTGTCATCGGCGGCAATCAATACTGGCAGCAGGAGTATGGCGGCGACCCCGGCTGGCAACTCAGCTATCGCCACGACTGGGTGTTCTCACCCGCACTGAGCCTGGGCTATGGCCTGGGCCGGCGCCAGGCCGTCTACGACGGCAACCCCGAATATGGAAATTTCGTCTTCGCCAATCTGCAATGGAGTTTCATGTGATGAGACGCTGGCTTGCCCCTCTTTTCCTGTTGTTGTCCGTGCTCATGCCGCTGGCCGCACAGGCTGCCCGTCAACCCGATGACTATGTGGTGCTCTGCTACCACGATATCGTCGATCTGAAATTGACCCCCAACCTCAAGCTCTATCCCCAGACCATACGGCGCGACACCCTGATCCGCCACTTCAACTGGATCAAGCAGCAGGGCTATCACCCGGTCAGCTTCCAGCAGGTGCTGGATGCCAAGGCTGGCAAGGCAGCCCTGCCGGAGAAGGCCATTCTGCTCAGCTTCGACGATGGCTACGAGAGCTTCTACCGGCTGGTCTACCCGCTGCTCAAGCTCTACAACTATCCGGCCGTCTATGCCCTGGTGGGCAGCTGGCTGGATGTGCCCGACGACAAGCTGGTGCCCTATGGCAACGACAGGCTGCCGCGCAGCTACTTCGTCGGCTGGCCGCAGATCCGCGAGATGCAGGCCTCCGGACTGGTGGAGCTGGCCTCCCACACCTTCGCCTCCCACTACGGCTTGCTCGCCAATCCCCAGGGCAATGTGCAGCCGGCGGTGACCACGGCGGGCTGGAGTCCGGCCGGTTACGAAACCATGGCGGACTATCAGGTGCGGGTGAAAGCCGACTTCGATGCGTCTGCCCGCCAGCTCAAGGAGCAGACCGGCCGGGCACCGCGCATCATGGTCTGGCCCTATGGC
The DNA here is from genome assembly GCF_027705025.1 of Aeromonas sp. D3. Taxonomy (NCBI): domain Bacteria; kingdom Pseudomonadati; phylum Pseudomonadota; class Gammaproteobacteria; order Aeromonadales; family Aeromonadaceae; genus Aeromonas; species Aeromonas sp. D3. Next base: position 164,354 of record NZ_JAPDBE010000001.1, read on the forward strand.
GCCTTCAACCAGACGGCGCTGAACCTGGCCCGTGACAGCGGCATGCCCTACAGCTTCACCCTGATTGAGGGGCTCAACACCCTGGGGGATTCCGGAGCCACTGTGCGCCGCTATCTGCTGGAGGAGGACACCAGCCTGGAGACTCTGGACGAGATCATGGGGGGCAACACCTGGGAGCGGCAGGAGGAGCGACTGGTGCACGTGGATCTGGACTATGTCTATGACAAGGATCCGCTGCAGCTGAACAAGAACATCGACCTGCTGCTGGAGCGGATCAAGGGATACGGCATCACCACCGTCTATCTGCAGGCCTATGCCGATGACAACGGTGACGGGGTCGCGGAGGCGCTCTACTTCCCCAATCGCCACATGCCGGTCAGGGCGGATCTGTTCAACCGGGTCGCCTGACAGCTCAAGACCCGGGTCGGGGTCAAGGTGTATGCCTGGATGCCGGTGATGGCCTATGACATGGGGCCGAACCACACCTATGTGACCGACAGTCGCACCGGCGCCCCCGCCAGGGGTCAGTATCTGCGCCTCTCGCCCTGGGATGCCGCCAGCCGTCAGCTGCTGCTGGATATCTACGAGGATCTCGGTTTTTACACCAAGTTCGACGGCCTGCTGTTCCACGATGACGCCTTCCTCAGCGATTACGAAGGGCCCATGCCGCTGGTGCGCTCCACCCAGGCCCTGCGGGCTCAGGGTGAGCACAAGACTGATTTGCTGATCGACTTTACGCTGGCGCTGCGCGACGCTGCCGCCCGTTATCGCCAGGGAGGGGCTGACGGCCTCAAGACAGCCCGCAACATCTACGCGGCTCTGGTGACCGAGCCTGACGCCCAGCAGTGGTTTGCCCAGAGCATGGCAGCGTTCGCCAAGGCCTATGACTACACGGCCGTGATGGCCATGCCCTACATGGAGTAGGCAGAAAATCCGGATGAGTGGCTGGCCCGGTTGGCGGAAACCTCCCTGGCCCAGGTGCCGGCGGAGCGGCTGGTGTTCGAGCTGCAAAGCCGCAACTGGCGCACCGATCAGCCGATCCCGGATGAGGAGCTGGCGCGCTGGATGCAGATCATCCAGCGCAAGGGGGTGAAAAACTTCGGCTACTACCCGGACGATTTTCACAACAATCAGCCGGATCCTGCCGTGCTGAAACCCGTCTTCTCGGTGCAGACCCAGCCTCAGCCAGTCCAGCTGCCGGTGGCTCCCTCTGTACCCGTCAGTGCGGCCATGGCCACACAAGCGGGGGCGGCACGGTGAGCGGATTTCTCTCAGGAATTGCGATTTTTACCCTGGCCTACCCCAGCATGATGGCCATGGTGTGGATCTGTGGCGGCCTCTATTACTACTTCCAGTGGGAGCAGCGGGACATAGCGCTCGCCAGAACCGGGCTGGTGTTGCCTCGCTATCCCAAGGTGACCCTGATGGTGCCCTGCTACAACGAGGGGGCCAATGTGGAGGAGACCATCAGCCACCTGCTGCGCCAGCGTTATCCCGATTTCGAGGTGCTGGCCATCAACGATGGCAGCAAGGATGACACAGGGCAGCGACTGGATCGGCTGGCGGCGCAGGATGCGCGCCTTACCGTGCTGCACCAGCACAATCAGGGCAAGGCCATGGCCCTCAACAATGGCCTCGAACGGGCGAAGGGGGAGATACTGGTGGGCATAGACGGCGATGCCGTGCTCGACCATGACGCTGTGCGCTGGATGGTGAAACACTTCATCGAGAGCCCCAAGGTGGGGGCTGTCACCGGCAACCCGCGGGTGCGTACCCGCTCCACCATCATCGGCAAGATCCAGACCGGCGAGTTCAGCTCCATCATAGGCCTTATCAAGCGGGCCCAGCGCATCTATGGCACCGTCTTTACCGTGTCCGGGGTGGTGGTGGCCTTTCGCAAGTCGGCGGTGGAGGCGGTGGGGGGCTGGAGCACGGACATGGTTACCGAAGACATCGACATCAGCTGGAAACTCCAGCTGGCGGGCTGGCTCATCCATTACCAGCCCCAGGCACTGTGCTGGGTGCTGATGCCGGAGACGGTGCGCGGCCTCTACAAGCAGCGGCTGCGTTGGGCCCAGGGCGGGGCCGAAGTGATACTGCGTTACGGCCTGCAGGCAATGCGCTGGCGCAACCGCCACTTCTGGTTGCTGCTGCTGGAGTACCTCTCCAGCGTCCTCTGGTGCTACAGCATGCTGCTGCTGGCGCTGGTCTGGCTGATCCGGCCCGATCTGGGGGATCTGGCCGAAGGTCGGCTGTTCCAGTGGACCGGTGTCATCATGACCGCCATCTGCCTGCTGCAGTTCGGGGTCAGCATCTTTATCGACAACCACTACGACAAGACAATGGCCCGCAGCTTCGTCTGGTGTATCTGGTATCCGCTTATCTACTGGCTGCTCAACCTGGTGACTGTGGTCATTGCCGTGCCCAAGGCGATCCTGCGTCGCCGTGGCCAGCTTGCCGTATGGGAAAGCCCTGACAGAGGAGAGTCCTTCCGTGACAAAAAATAAGTTCGCCAACGAGATGATCATACGCAACGGTGCCCGTTGCAGCTGGCAGTACCGACTGCGGGATCTGTTGATCCTGCTGGTGACCTGGATTGGCTGGTTGTTTCTGGCGCTGCAACCCTGGCTCAACTATCTGGATAAAGGGGAAGGGGACAGCTTTATCGGCTCGCTGGATGCGCAGGGCGCCGGGCAGCTGTTTTTGGCCCTGCTGCTCGGCATCTTCCTGCTGATCCACTCCTGGGCCAAATATAATCAGCTGCTTTACCGCCTGATGCGCAAGCGGGCACTGCGTAAAGCCGGTTAACCATGGGGCCATCCGGCCCCATTTTTGTATCTTCCCTCTTGTCACACTCTGTCACCAAGTCGCCGGTGGCTGGCAAAGTCTTGTCATGGCACAGGCGTGTAATTGGATCAGGATACCGGCGTGGCCATTGGGTGAGCCGGGTGAGCAATGCATGACATGACGGGACAAGGAGCAAAAAATGGTGACCAAGCGGGCGTTATGGCTGCTGCCGGTGCTGGCGGCACTGATCTGGTGGGCGGGATATGCAGGGGATGCCAACGGCGTCTGGCCCTGGCGCCATGAGATGCTGTTGCTGACCGGTCTGCTGGGGCTGGGCTACATGGCGCTGACCCTGTTGCTGGCGTTGCGTTTGCCGAGGCTGGAAGTCTGGTGTGGCGGGCTGGATCGCATGTTGCGGCTCCATCGTCACAGCGCCATGGCCGCGACCCTGGCCCTGACCAGTCACTGGCTGCTGGTGGAAGCGCCCAAGTGGGCGGTGACGGCCGGCTGGTTGACCCGGCCTGCCCGCCGGGGGGCTGGTGGCGGGGCGGGAGCAGGGGTTGGCAATGGCCTCTCCCTGCATGCCCTTGGCAATACGCTGGGGGAGTGGAGCTTCTATCTGCTGATAGCCCTGGTGGTGGTGAGCCTGTTGTCGCTGGTGAGCTATGGCCGCTTTCGGGTGATCCACCGTCTGGCGCCGCTCATCTATCTGGCGGGGTGGGTACACGGTCTCTGCCTGTTGCCCCAGGTTGGCCTGCTGACACCCGTGGGGCTCGGGATCTCGCTGCTGGGCGGCGCAGGGGCTGTGGCTGCGGTTTACTCCCTGCTGGGCTTGACCGGTCAGCGGGATCGCCATCAGGGCCGCATAGTGGCGCTGCGCACCCTGGCGGACAGTACCCGTGAATTCACCTTGCAGCTGGAGACGCCGCTGTCGCACTACAGGCCAGGCCAGTTTGCCTTCTTCGAGTTTGATGCCAAGGAGGGGCCGCACCCCTTTACCCTGGTGCGGGTGTCGCCCGACAAGCGTCAGCTGGTGATTGCGGTGCGGGCGCTGGGGGATCATACCCGCCAGCTGGTCGAGGCGGCCCGGGTCGATGGCCCAGTGACAGTGACGGGGCCTTATGGCGCCTTTGTCTGTCCCCCCCGACAGGGGCAGTCGCTCTGGCTTGGCGCCGGGATCGGCATTACCCCTTTTGTCGCCTGGCTGGAGGGGCTGGTGGCACGTAGTGAACGGGGGGAGGGGATCACCTTGATCCAGTGTGCGTCGGACTTGGATGGCGCCGTCTATCACCAGCGATTGGCCGAGTTGTGTCAGCGTACCGGGGTTCGTTATCGGCTGCATCTGGACAAGGAGGCGGGGCGGCTGGACCTGGCCGGTCTTGCACAGGGCAAGCCCGGTGACGTCTGGTTCTGCGGTCCGGAAGGAATGGCAGACGCCCTGACCCGGCTGTTGCCGGGCGGGCGCCTGCATCGGGAGCTATTTCGCTTTCGTTGACAGCTGGGCGAGGGCAGCCTCGACGGCTGCTTCCAGCTGGGGATCTCGTCCGCTGATCATGTCGGCTGGTGTGAGCGCCACCTGCAGATCCGGGATCAGCTCCTGATTTTCGTAGAAGCTGCCATCCGGGTTGCGCAGCCCCAGGGTCGGGATGCCGTAGGCGAGTCCGGGGATCAGTCTGGAGTCATGGGCATAGACCATGGTGCCCGTGCCCGGGACTGGCTCACCTATGATGGGGCCGACCTTGAGGGTGCGGTAGTACTGGGGGAAGGCCGAGCCTTCCGAGTAGCTGCCTGCATTGGCCAGCACCACCGAGGGCTTGGTCCACTGGCGGGTGGCGGCGTCTGTCTCCCCCTTGCCGTGGCGTGGCCAGCTGCGCGCCATTCCCTTGTCACTGCCGCTGCCGGTCAGGAACTCCACCAGGGTATTGGCCAGATAGCCCCCCTTGTTGAAGCGCACGTCCACGATCAGCGCCTCGCGGTTGCGCTGACGGCCGAGGGCATCGGCGACCATTTCCTCATACACGGCGCTGTTCATCTCCGGCAGATAGACATATCCCACCCGACCCTGACTCAACTGCGCCACCCGGGCGCGGCGCTTGGCGACCCAGCCATCCAGTTGCAACTTGTACTCCTGCTGCAAATCCATGGCGGTGACGTCGAGCTGCACCGGCGCCTTGCTCCCCTTGGGCAGCAGTGTGAGGGCCAGCCGCTGATCGGCCTGGTGGTTGAGCTGGGCATCCAGCGCGTTCAGGTCAGGAACCTCGGTGCCATTGATGGCCAGCAGACGGGCTCCCGGTGTCAGGTCTGTCTCCTGTTCCAGCGGGCCGCCGGCCAGCAGGGCGACCAGTTCAACCCCCGTCTTGCCATCTTGCCAGTAGCCGCCGAGGCTGGCGGTGTTGTCGGGCATTCGCGGGGATGACGCCGGACCCACTCCCCAGGTGTGGGAAACGTTCAGTTCACCGGCCAGCTCCGCCAGCAGATGACCAAAGTCCCTGCCATTGTTGATACCGGCCAGTTGGCGGCGATAGGCGGCCACATAGCCATCCCAATCCACGCCGTTCATGTCGGCACGATAAAACTCGTCGCGGGTGAGCCGGGTTATCTGGTCATAGGCGGCTGTCATGAGCGCCAGCGAGCTTCCGGTCTGCAGCAGGTCGAAAGGGTGTGAACTTGCCTCGCCTGAACCTGTGTCTATCAGGGTCACTTCTCCTTCCCGCACCAGGGTGGCCAGGCTGGCATCCTGATTGAGGCTGACCTGCGCCGGACCAGGCTGGCCGTCAAACAGCACCCGGGTCTCGCCCTTGCGCAGATCCTGGGCGTAGCCCTTGATCTCGCTCTCGCCGTTGGTGTCACTCTCTTCCACCAGCGAGATGAGGTGATCATCGACGATGCGGCTGGCGAGGATGAGGCCTGGGGGCTGCAGTTGCAGCGCCTCTCTGTGTGCCAACCGGTCGGATTCGAAGCCGTAACCCGCTTTGGGGGGCGTCTGCTCGGCGATGAAGTCGCTCTTGGCGGCGCGGCTGCTGTAGAGGCCGAGCAGGCTGCCGCCAAGCGGCTCCCCATCGGCACCCAGAACCCCGTATTTGGTGGATTGCCAGTAGAGGATGCCGCCATCCTGGCTCCAGGCAGGACTCATATCCCGATAGCCGTTGAGGCTGACATTAATCGGCTCGGCTTTGGGGTCCGCTATGTCGATGACGGCGATCTCCTGCTGGGCCGAGTCAGGCTGTATGGTCAGCGCCAGATGACGGGAATCGGGGGCGAAGGCGAGTTCCACTGTGTGGCGGGAGGGGTTGAACTCGGCGGCGACCAGCGGTCGCTGTTTGCCGCTGGCCAGATCCAGCAGGTGGACGGCCTGACCATCCACCACGAAGGCGAGCTGCTTGCCATCGGGGGAAAGGGTCGGCTTGCTGATGGCGGCATCCGGCATGGCCAGCAGCTTCTGTTCCGTGAGGGTGCCGGGATCGCTGAACAAGCCATCCGGCTGCGCTTTGTTCAGGCGATAGAGGGCGGCCGGGCCATCCTGCTCCGAGAGATAAATGAGCCCCTGCTCTTTGTCCACGTACAGGGGGGATGACTGCTCGCTGGGATGACGGGTGAGCTGGCGCACTCGCTCGCGGCGGGTATCGATGGCATACAAGTTCCCCTGGCTCACCAGTATCACCTCGTCACCATCCTGGCGGGCGAGGGCCTCGTTGATGGGGCCTGGCATCCAGCTCCTCTCGGCGGGCGCGTTGGCAAAGAGTGGCTGTATGGCGAGCTTGCGCGGTGTCTGGCTGCCCGCATCGAGCCGGTACAATTCCCCTTGCCAGGACCAGACCAGATCCCCTTGGCGGGAGGCGGAGAGGCCGCGTACAGGGTGACCCTGATAGTGGGTGAGTTGACGATCCTGACCGCTGACCAGATCCCGTTGCCAGACGTTGAAATCGCCGCTGCGCTCGCTCAGGTAATAGAGTGCCTCACCCTTGTCATCCCAGACGGGATCGCTGGCGGCCACTCTGTCTTCGGTCAGCTGGTGATGGGCTTTGCCATCGAACAGCCAGAGGCGGGAGACGGCAAACGAGTGCTGATGTTTGCGAAACGGTTGATCCATGCCCGGCATCTGATAGGCCAGCTGTTTGCCATGGGGGCGAGCCAGGGTGGCGGGCAGAGGTTGTGCCGGCGTCAGGGTGCCGCCACCGACCGGGGTCCAGTAGAGGGCGCTGGCTTGGGATCCTTCCGCCACGAAGTGATCCGATTCGGGCGTGGTCAGTCGCTGGCTGCTCAGCAGCAACTGCTTGCCATCGGCGCTGAATGCCTGGGGCAGATCGGGGCGGGAGTCACGGGTCAGTCTCACCATCTCGCCCCCTGCGCTCGGTACCACGAACACATCTTCGTTGCCATATAAGTTGGCGGCGAAGGCGATCTGTTTGCCATCCGGTGACCAGAGCGGGCGCTGGCTCAGGTAGTCGCTGTCGGTGAGCGGCATGGCGAGTCCGCCATCCCCTGCGCTCAGGTAGACTCGGCCCTGCCAGGTGAACGCGAGTTGCTTGCCATCGGGGGAGAGCGCAGGCTCGCGCAGCCAGAGCGGTTCGGCCGCCTGCAAGGGGGAGCAGATCAGCAGGATCAGCAGGGAGAGTCGGCATCGCATGGTGGAAGTTTCCAAGTAGGTGAAAAAGCGCCTTATCTTCCCCCAATCGCCCGGGGGGCTCTATCCCGATATAGGGGGGATATCCCCTTGTTTTGGCTGTTAATTGTAACAATTTATAAAAGATGGCACGGGATATGTTTCTCTGAATATATTGAGTATTGATGGCGATCCCATATGATGGCGCTCGCCTGCCCCACGGGGTGGTGCCATTCAGATGATTTGGTAACAAGAAAAGCCCTAACCAGAGGCTTGTCGAGGGATGGAATGAGAGCCGTATTACTGTGTTTGCTGGGGCTGTGGCCCGCCTTGAGTTTTGCCACCTTGTCTGCCGACATGGTGGTGGTGAAGAAGTCTTCCTACAGCCTGATCCTGATGAAGGATGGCAAGGAGATCAAACGCTACTGGGTTGCCCTGGGGCCGGCCCCAAAGGGACACAAGCAGCGTGAAGGGGATCAGCGTACGCCGGAAGGGCGTTATATCCTCGACTACAAGAAGAGCAATTCCGGCTTCTATAAGGCGATTCATATCAATTATCCGAATCTGGATGATATCAAGCGCGCCAATGAGCTGGGGGTGAGCCCGGGTGGCATGATCATGATCCACGGTCAGCGTAACAGCATGGGTAACCGCAGAGTACAACCATCCAACTGGACCAATGGTTGTATCGCGGTACTCAACCACGAGATGGACGAGATCTGGAACGCCATCGAGCCCGGCACCCCCATCATCATCCAGCCCTGATTGCCTCTCTGTGTGCCCCCTTCATGGGGGCGCACTGCATTTCTGAACCCTTGCAGTATCCGTTTTAGTCCTTGGTCTGCGGCCTTGTGTCGTGCTAGTTTTTCCCGCTCGCCGTGGATGCAACAAGGATGACCCCATGCCGTCAGCAACGAGTGCCCTTCCCGCCGGTGCCGAGAGCGCCCGTACGCTCTGGTGGCGCGCCACCATCGATATTTTGCCGCTCTCCATCTCCGTCATCCCCTGGGGGATATTGTGCGGCGCCCTGGCATTGCAGGTGGGGCTGAGCCCGCTACAGGCCCAATGCATGTCCCTGCTGGTCTATGCCGGTGCCGCCCAGCTTTCGGCTACCACACTGTTCGGGGCGGGTACGCCCCTGCTGCCCATCATGGGATCCACCTTCGTCATCACCTCCCAGCATCTGCTCTATGGCTTTACCTTCCGCCGTGATGTCTTGCCGCTCTCCCTGCGCTGGCGTGCCAGTCTGGCGTTCTTTCTGACTGACGAGATGTTTGCGGTGGCGCTCAAGGACAGGGAGCGCAGCGGCCGCTTCCATCCCGGCTATGCCCTGATCGCGGGCTTCGTGTTCTACCTGTTCTGGAATCTGGCGACCCTGCTCGGTATCGCCGCCGGTCAGTACATAGACGGCCTGGACAAGATGGGACTGGACTTCGCCATTGCGGCCACCTTTATCGCCATGACCATACCCGCCCTCAAGAACCTGCCCATGGTGGCGGCGACCCTGGTCAGCGGCGGCACAGCGCTGCTCACCAAGCCGCTGCTGGCGGAGGTCTACATCATCATATCGGCGCTGGCCGGCATGGTGGTGGGCTATGTGCTGCACCGGATGAGGAGATGACAATGAGCTGGCTGATGATAGGCCTGCTGGCCCTGATCACCTTCTTCAACCGCTTCGCCTTCTTCTCGCGGCTGACCCGTTATCAACCCGGCGCCGAGATGGGGGCCTTCCTCAGCTTCTCGGCCCAGTCGGTGCTGACCGCAATCTGGTTGCCCATCGTCTTCAGCTATGAGCCGGGCAAGGGGCTGGACTGGGATCCGGACTACCTGGCCGCCACCCTGCTGGTGACGGTATTGACCCTGCTGCGGCTGCCTACCCTGCTGGTGGTCGTGGTGGGCATGGGGGGCTTCTTCCTGCTGCGCTGGCAGGGGGGCATGGCCGCCCTCTTGCCCTGGATGGTGTAGGTCCGTGATCTGGCATGGTGGATGTCCTTTATGGATATCCGCCATGTTGTGAATGTCACTTCAAAAAACACCTCTCAAGTGTGAGGATTTAGGGACTATCCGCCAAGGAGCACCCCATGTCTGTCACCGAAACCTGTCAGCGCATAGTGCGCGATCCCCTGCTCTCGCCCGCTCAGAAGAACCATGCCCTGGCGTTGGCCGCCGAAAATGCGCTGCCTTACCCAGAGTTGCCACCGGTGGTCGCCGAGGCGCTGGCGCAGGGGTTTCTCTGTGACATGTTCGAGGGACATGCCCCCTACAAGCCGCGCTACGTGCTGCCGGATTATGCAAAGTTCCTGAGTCAGGGCTCCGCCTGGCTGGAGCTGGCTCCCCCCAAGGATTTTGACGAGGCGCTCGATGCCCTGCGCATCCTCTACCACCATGTGCCCTCCGTCACCGGCATGCCGGTCTGGCTGGGGCGCCTCGATCATCTGCTGCTGCCCTTTGTGGGTGAGCTGGATGACGAGACCCTCCATCGCAAGCTGAAAGGGTTCTGGATCTACCTGGATCGGGTACTGCCGGACGCCTTCATGCACGTCAACATAGGCCCCGATGACAACCGTCTCTGCCGCCTGATCCTGCGCATCGACGGCGAGCTCAAGCAGGTGGCGCCGAACCTGACCCTGTTTCACGATCCGGTGCAGACCCCGGACAACCTGCTGATGCTGGCGGTGCAGAACATAGCCAGCTGCAGCAAGCCGCACATCGCCAACTACCCGCTCCATAGCAACACCTTCGACCAGCGTGGCTTTGGCATCGTCAGCTGCTACAACGCTCTGCCCCAGGCCGGTGGCGCCAATACTCTGGTACGACTCTCCCTCAAGCGGGTGGCCGAGCAGGCCCACGGCATAGACGACTTCATGGGCTGTCTGCTGCCCCACTACTGCCGCCTCGCCTCTCAGCTGATCGGCGCGCGCGCCGCCTTCCTCCATCAGGAGTCCGGCTTCTTCGACAGCTTTTTGGTGCAGGAGGGCTTGATCGACGAAGACCGCTTCGTGCCCATGTTCGGTATCTATGGCATGGCGGAGGCGGTCAATTTGCTGATGGACAAGGAGAATCTGCCCGAGCGCTACGGCCATGACGAGGAGGCCAACCAGCTTGGCTATCGCATCTCGGCCCAGCTCTCCCGCCATGTGACCGAGACGCCACAGGTACACGCCTGGGGTGGTCGCGCCCTGCTCCACTCTCAGGGCGGGCTCAGCGTGGATCGCGGCGTGACTCCCGGGGTGCGCATCCCTTACGGTCAGGAGCCGGATCCCGCCAGCCATGTGCTGGCCCTGGCGCCGCACCACGGTTTCTATCACTCCGGGATCAGCGAGATCCTGACCCTGGATCCCACCATACGCCAGAACCCGCAGGCGCTGCTGCAGCTCTGCAAGGGGGCCCTCGCCATCGGCATGCGCGAGTTCACCGCCAACGTGGCGGACAGCGATCTGGTGCGGGTGACTGGCTACATGATCCGCAAGAGCGACGTGGCCCGTTTCGCGACCGAAGGGTCGCGGCTGCAGACCACCTGTCTCGGTGCCGAGGCGAGTGAACTGACGGCCATTCGTCAGCGAGCACCGAGAGTCGTTGGCCGTGAGGCGACCCTGTGTGACTACTGAATGTGGCAAGGAAAGGAGGGAGCCAACGGAGCGCACCGCAACGGTCAGCCGCTGGCTGCCCTTCTCCTGCGTGGACGGCCCCGGCAATCGGCTGGTGCTCTTCCTGCAGGGGTGCAACTTTCGCTGCCCCGGCTGTCATAACCCTCACACCATGGGGTTGTGCGATCACTGCGGTGACTGCGTGCTGGCTTGTCCGAGCGGGGCCCTGACGCTCATCGAGGGCCGTTCTGGCGAGAGAAGAGTGCGTTGGCAGGCGGCGCTCTGCACCGATTGCGATCGCTGCATCGACGGCTGCCCGCGCCATGCCAGCCCCAAGACCAGCCAGATGTCGGTAGCCGAGGTGCTGGCCCTGCTGCGCCGCTACGGTCCTCTGCTGACCGGCATTACCGTCTCCGGCGGCGAGGCCACGACTCAGCTGCCGTTTGTGATCGCCCTGTTCACGGCCATCAGGCAGGCACAGGATCTCTCGCACCTGACTTGTCTGCTCGACAGCAACGGCTCCCTGGCCGAGACGGGCTGGCAGCGGCTGCTGCCGGTACTGGACGGCGCCATGATAGATCTCAAGGGGTGGCGCGACTCGGTGCACCATTCACTCACAGGTGTTGGCCGCGAGCGGGTGCTGGCCTCGCTGCGCCTGCTGGCGAGGCATGGCAAGCTGGCCGAGCTGCGGCTGCTCCATGTGCCGGGACGCAGCGATTTTCTGGATGCCGACGGCAAGCTGGAAGCAGCGCTTGTCCTCTTCTTGCAGAGTCTGGGGCCAGTGCCCATCCGCCTCAACGGCTTTCGTCAGCATGGTGTGCGCGGAGTTGCGACGAGCTGGCCGGAGGCGGGCAGAGATGAGCTGACCCGCCTTGCCAGGGCGGTGAGCGACAGGGGACTTGGACCCGTTTCCCTGCCGGCCATTATCTGACCCTGTGTTTGCAGGCTAATTAACTGATTGCAAAGCAATTTGATGGGATGCTTTTGCCAGCATCCTGCTCTGATGTTGAGTCTGGAGGCGGCTTTTTTGCAGTCTGAGTCTGAAGATGACGTAACTGTGATTGCTGTCTATTTGAGCTCTGAGGGGGGGCGGCTAGAATGGGGTATTCGCCCACAATCAACAGACGAACATGAGTGAATCCAACGCCTTATACCGAGTGCAGTTCATTTGCCACAGCGAGCGTTATGAAGTCTATGTCAGGGAAGTGAGTCAGGGTCAGCTGTTCGGCTTTATCGAGATCGCTCACTTCGTGTGGGATAACCACACGGCATTGATCGTCGATCCCAGCCACGAGAAATTGAAGAGTGAATTTGCCGACGTCGACCGCACAATGATCCCCATGCACCATGTATTGCGGGTCGATCAGGTGCGCAAACAGGGGGCCGCCCGCATCACTGAGCTGGGCAACAACATCGCGCCCTTCCCCAACCCCATCTATACCAGGAAGCCCTGAGGCTTTCTCCTCTCTGCGAGCCTTGCCATGGGAGTTCCCCTGGTGGGGCCATCTCCTCTTCGGGTCGGTAATGGCGCCCGCAGGATCTGCAATGGGTGCCGCCTGGGTGCGTTAACCCAGCTCCCTGGCCAGTGTCAGGATCCGCTGTCTGAACCAGCGCAGCGCCGGCTCTTCGCCTGCCGGCCCATACCACACCAGGCTGTGGGTGACTGCGCCATAGTCGAACGGGACTGGACGGATCGCTAACCCCAAAGCCGCGCTCTGTAACGCCCAACCCTCGATGGCGGTCAGGATGAGATCGCTCTGGCGCAGCAGGGCTGACGCGCTGCCAAAATCCGGCAGAGTGGCACAGATCTGGCGGCGTACCTGCAACTGGGCCAGGCTCTGCTCGAAGAAGGGGTTGGCCAGTTCCTGATCGCGAATGGCGATATGGCGCCAGCTCAGGTAGGCATCCAGATCCCAGGGCTTGTCGAGCGCCGGATGGTCCGCCCGCAGCAGACAGACCAGCCTGTCTTCCCGCAGGGTTTCCCATACCAGACCCGGCTGGCGGGGCAGGGGCTGGCTCTGGTCGTGGGGCAGGATAACAAAGTCGAGTTTGCCCGCTGCCAACGCCGCCAGACCTTGCTCATCCTTGTTCCAGACATTGGGCTCCAGGCCCGGTACCTCCTGCATCAGCTGGCCCAGAATGGGCCCCATCGGCCAGACCATGCTGCTTTCCCGCAGCGCAAACCTCAGTTGTCCCTGCCAGGTTTGGGGGTCAAAACCGTCCTGGCTGGTGAGATTGTTCAGCTCGCTCAGCAGTCGGTGCAGGGTAGGGCCGAGTCGCTCGGCAAAGGGGGTCAGCAACAGCTGGTTGCCCTGGCGGTAGAGCAGCTGATCGCCGAGCAGATCCCGTAACTGGTTGAGGGTTTTGCTGACGGTGGAGGGGGTGGTGCAGAGCCGCTCGGCCGTGCGGGTGACGCTCTGGCTGTCGAGCAGCAGATGCAGGGTGACCAGATGACGGCCTCCCAGCCTGGACAGTGCAATCAGATCCATGACAGCTCCACAACATAGGGACAAACAAAAAGCCCCGCTTGAGCGGGGCTTGCACGGGTTAGCCCTTGAGCACGGCGGCCATGGCGTCGGCCACATAGTCGACGTTGCGGCTGTTGAGGCCCGCCACGCACATGCGACCGGAGCGCACCAGATAGATGGCGAACTCTTCGCGCAGGCGGTCAACCTGCTCCGGCGTGAAGCCGGTGTAGCTGAACATGCCGCGCTGGCTGATGAAGTAGCCAAAATCACGACCAGGCACCTTGGCGCTCAGCACCTCAAACAGCTTCTGGCGCATGGCCTTGATGCGGATGCGCATCTCGCTCACCTCATCGACCCAGAGGGCGTGCAGGCTGGCATCGTTCATCACGGCCGCTGTGATCTGGCCGCCGTGGGTGGGGGGGCTGGAGTAGTTGCGACGCACTGTCGCCTTCATCTGGCCCAGCACCCGACCCGCCTCTTCGGCATCTTTGCAGATGACAGACAGGCCGCCGCAGCGTTCGCCGTAGAAGGAGAGGTTCTTGGAAAACGAGTTGCTGACGAAGAAGCTGACGCCGGCGGCCACCATGGCACGGATGGCGTAGGCATCCTCTTCCAGACCATCACCGAAGCCCTGATAGGCGATGTCCATAAAGGGAATTAGCCCCTTATCCACCACGAGCGCGATCACCTTGTCCCACTGGGCAGAGGAGAGATCCACGCCGGTCGGGTTGTGACAGCAGGGATGCAGCAGCACTATGCTCCTGGCCGGCAGGGCGCTCAGGCAGTCGATCATGGCATCAAACTGGACGCCGCCGGTGGCTGCGTCGTAGTAGGGGTAGTCGTGCACCTGGATGCCGGCACCCTCGAACATGGCCTTGTGGTTGTCCCAGGTCGGATTGCTGACCCACACCTCTGAGGTCGGGAAGTAGCGCTTGAGCAGGTCGGCCCCGATCTTGAGCGCGCCGGAGCCGCCTATGGTCTGGATGGTGGCGATGCGGCCGGCCTTGACCGCTTCATGGTCGGCGCCAAACAGCAGGTGCTGCACCGCTGTGCGGTAGTTGGCGGCCCCTTCCATCGGTTGATAGGGGCGCGGAGCGGGTGCGGCGGCGCGTTGGGCTTCGGCCTGTTGCACCGAGGCCAGCAGCGGAATGCGGCCCTGCTCGTCGTAATAGAGGCCGATCCCCAGATTCACCTTTTGCTCACGGGTGTCTTTGTGGAAGGTCTCGACCAGGGTCAGTATGGGGTCGCCAGCGTAGGCATCGACGTGTTCAAACATGGGGGGTCCTTGCGAAGTGGAATCCAGGGTAAGGGATCAATGATCGGCGGTCATGATGGCGTAAAGCGGGCAAGGGCTCAAGTCTGAAACGGACCTGCCGTGCACGGCCATGGTCCCCTTTGCTGTAAAGGGTTCGGGTCCGGACTTGCTCCCATGGCTGGCGCCAGTGGCGAGCAGGCCGGGGAGCCTTTACTTCAGGTAGGATCTCAGCACCCGCACCACCTGATCCAGATCCTCCAGCCGCTCGGCCGGGGTGGCCTCTTCGGCGCCGAGATGCTCCCGCATATGACCCTCCAGCACCTCCAGCATCAAGCCGTTGACGGCACCGCGGATGGCGGCGATCTGCTGCAAAATGGCGGCGCAGTCACCCTCCTGCTCCAGTGCGGTTTCCAGCGCCCCTGTCTGACCCTTGATGCGGCGCACCCGCGCCAGCAGCTTTTTCTTGCCGTGAATGGTGTGTGACATGGAGGATCCTCTCGATCAATAAAACTATACTGGGGTATAGTATATTGCATCATCGCCCTCAGGAGAAATCCATGTCATCCCTCGTCTCATCCCACTGCCATCAACCCGTCGTGCACCAGGGTAATCCGCTGGCGGAACAGAAAACCCGCTGGGCCGTGCTGCTCACCGTCATCATGATGGTGGCGGAGATCAGCGGTGGCTGGTTCTACAACTCAATGGCGCTGCTGGCGGATGGCTGGCACATGAGCTCCCACGCGCTGGCGCTCGGCCTCTCCGTGCTGGCCTATCGAGCCGCCCGCCATTTTGCCCGCGACCACAGATTCAGCTTCGGCACCTGGAAGATAGAGGTGCTGGGGGGCTTCACCAGCGCCTTGCTGCTGGTGGGGGTGGCCGGGTTGATGCTGTTCGAGTCGGTGTTCCGGCTGCTGGATCCCAGTCCGATCCACTATCAGCAGGCGATCGCCATCGCGCTGGTGGGCCTCTTGGTGAACCTTGCCTGTGCCTGGCTGCTCAAGGACGATCATGGCCATCATCACGGTCACAGCCATGACCACCATCACGGCCATGATCATCATGACCATGCTGACCACCAGGGTCATCAGGATCTCAACTTGCGTGCCGCCTACATCCACGTACTGGCGGATGCGGCCACCTCTGTACTGGCCATCCTGGCGCTGGTGGGTGGCATGCTGTGGGGAGCCGACTGGCTGGATCCCCTGATGGGCATAGCGGGGGCCGTGCTGGTGGCGGTGTGGGCCTGGGGGCTGTTGCGCGACTCGGGTCGGGTACTGCTGGATGCCGAGATGGATACCCCGCTGGTGGCGGAGATCCGCGAGGTGATAGCAGACTTGCCGGACGCCGAGATCCGCGATCTGCACGTCTGGCGGGTGGGGCAGGAGCAGTATGCCTGCGTACTCTCTCTATTGATGGCGACGCCCATCCCGGCTGGCCAGATCCGTGAGCGGCTTGCCATCCACGAGGAGCTGGTCCACGTCACCATAGAGATTGCCCAGCCATAAGCAGACGCGTGGGATGGATGCTCAAGACAGGATGTGAAGAAGGGGCCAAGGTCCCTTCTGTGGTTCGGGTCAGTGATGCTAGCTGTGGTCATCGTCCGGCGTGTGTTGCCAGATGGCCCCTAGCAGCAGCTTGAGCAGCAGCCCGGGCGGGTTGTCCAGCAAGTGTCCCGACTCCAGCAACAGGTGACCATCCGCCCGAAAACCCAGGCTGGCATGCACTGTGCCATCTTCGCCGCGCACCTGGATGAGGCCGCTCAAGGTGCCGCGTTCTCCCGGCAGGCAGCGCAGCCGCAGCTCACGGGGTTCTCCCAGCAGGGTGAAGGCCCGACTCAGGGGCGGCGTGTCTTCAAAGTCGGGCCAATTGAAGAAGTGATACTGCTCTGCGAGCCCGCCCGCCTGCTGGCAAAACTGGTCAAACAGCTGCGCAATCCCCTGATACTCCAGATCCAGCCGTTTGGCCTGCTCTTCAATCCTTTTCATCTGCTGCTCCTGCTCACGCTATCTGGCTGATTGAAAACTGGTTTTTTTCAAGGTGCCAGCGGGTTCGACCAGATATGGCGCCAAATGGTGGCCGGGTCTGTGAGCCGGATCCAACTTTCGTTATGAAAACGTTATCTTGTTGAAAATGGTTGGTTTTTTTGCCCTTCTGCTCACATTTGAAACGATTGCCGCTGATTAATATGGCATCGCTCGGCAATGACCGGGTACTCGGATATCGAGACTAACTACAGCGGGAATTATAAAAAAATGGATATGAAAAAGACCAAAGTGGCGCTGGTAACAGCCTCACTGCTCGCGCTTTTGTCCGGCTGCAATGACAACAGCTCTTCACCCTCCACCCCTGAACCCACGGATGGGCCTGTCGCCCGTCTGCCCGATGTGCAGCCCCCTGCCGAGCAACTGGTTGCCGGCCCCGATCAGGCGGTGATCGCTCTGGTGGATACCCAGACCAGCGCCGCGCGCGGGATAGAAGGGCCCTTTGCCAACCACAGCCTGCACCTGTGGAACAACGACGCCTGCAACGCCACCGCCGAGAGCGGTCTGAATGCGGGCTGGGATGACAAGGCCAATACCCCGACGGCGGTCGACAGTTTCGGCCCCAGCTGGGTGGTTCCCCTGGCCAAGCTGGAAGGCTGTATCAACTTTATTGCCCGCAACGGCGATCTCGCCAACCTGACCGGCGCCGACATGAAGGTGGTCTTCAGCGATCACCCTGATCGCACCGTGGCCATAGTCGCGGGCAAGAGCGAAGTCTTCGACAGTCGTGCCGATGCCTTTACCGCCGCCTTTGGCGTGGCCGGGGCCAGCGCCCATCTGATCGACGGCAACACCCTGATCTGGCAAGGGGGCAAGGACAAGCCCCATGTGCGCCTCTATTACACGGAGTCGGGCACCATCAAGGCCAATGCCGAGGGTGTGTTCGACTTCCCCTATCTCAGCCTGACCGCGACCAGCCTGACCGCCGAGCAGCAGGCCAAGTACCCGCACCTCAAGGATGCCGCCGCCTTCGCCCTGCCATCCGGCAAAGATCTCAAGCCCCTGCTCAAGGGCGAGCTGGTGGCCATTGGCACGGATGCCGACGGCATTTTGCAGGGGGCGACCCTGGTGCAGAGCGCCGGCGCCCTCGATGCCCTCTACGCAGAAGAAGCCACCAAGCTGGCCTATGGCGCCATCGTTGAGGGGGGCAATGTCACCTTCCGGCTGTGGGCGCCAACCGCCAAGTCGGTCAAGCTGGCGTTGTTCGACGAGCAGCACAAGGCCCTCGGCGAGCGCACCATGACACAAGACGACGCCAGCGGCAGCTGGAGCGTGCAAGGGGGTCAGGAGCTGGTCGGAAAATTCTACCGCTATGATATCCAGGTCTATCACCCGCTCAGTCGCAAGCTGGAATCCTATCAGGTAACAGACCCCTACTCCCTGAGCCTGGCGATGAACTCCGAGTTCAGTCAGGTGGTGGATCTCGATGATCCGGCCCTCAAGCCGGAAGGGTGGGACAGCCTGAAGGCGCCCCACAGCCAGCAGAACCCTGCCGACATCACCATCTATGAGGCCCATGTCCGGGATTTGACCGGCAACGATGAGTCCACCAAGCCGGAACACAGAGGCAAGTTCCTCGGCCTGACCGACAGCGACAGCGTGCCGGTCAAGCATCTGCAATCCCTTGCCCAAAGCGGCGTCAGCCATCTGCACCTGTTGCCTGTATTCGACATCGCCACCGTCAACGAGGATCCGGCCAAGGTCGCCAACCTTCAGGATGACTTCAGCAAGCTGTGTCAGGTCAATGCCGAGGTGAAGGATTCCAAGTTTGGCGGTTACTGCGGCGGTGGCCAGACCATAGAAGCCGTGCTGGCCGATCTGCAAGGGGCCGACAGCAAGGAGAGCCCGCAGGTGCAGGAGCTCTCCGGCTATCTGCGTGGCGTTGACTCCTTCAACTGGGGTTATGACCCTTATCACTACACTGCGCCGGAAGGCTCCTATGCCACCGATGCCGAAGGCAGCCAGCGGATCCTGGAGTTCCGCGAGATGGTCAAGGCCATCAAGCAGAACATCGGCATGAACGTGGTGATGGATGTGGTCTACAACCACACCAACGAAGCCGGCCTCGGTCCCAAGTCGGTGCTCGACAAGATAGTGCCTTGGTACTATCAGCGCCTCAATCCGGAGACCGGCTCGGTCGAGAACTCCACCTGCTGCTCCAACACGGCGCCGGAACACGCCATGTTCGCCAAGCTGATGGATGACTCTCTGGTGACCTGGGCCCGCGACTACAAGATCGACGCCTTCCGCTTCGACCTGATGGGTCACCACCCGAAAGATCAGATGGTGCAGGCGCTGGCCGCAGTGAAGCAGGTCAACCCCGAGATGTACTTCTACGGCGAGGGCTGGAACTTCGGCGAAGTGCAGGATGACAAGCGCTTCGTGCAGGCGACCCAGAAGCACCTGGCTGGCACCGGCATCGGTTCCTTCTCCGACCGCTTGCGTGATGCGGTGCGCGGTGGCAGCCCGTTTGACGGCGGCGATACCATTCGCAAGACCCAGGGCTTTGGCAACGGTGCCCTGGTGGATGCCAACGAGATGGACGGCGTCGAGCTGGCCACAGCGCTGCACCAATCCGACCTGGTTCGCCTCGGCATGGCCGGCAACCTCAAGGAGTTCGTGCTGACCGACAAGGACGGCATGCCGAAGAAGGGCTCCGACATCGACTACAACGGTCAGCCGGCTGGTTATGCCCAGGATCCGTTCGAGGTGCAGAACTATGTCGACAAGCATGACAACCAGACCCTGTTCGACAACCTGATCTACAAGGCGCCGGAAGGAGCCGATCTGGTGCGGATGCAGGGGGTATCGCTGGCCACCGCCATGCTGGGGCAGGGCATTCCCTTTACCCACGCAGGTGTCGAGCTGCTGCGTTCCAAGTCCATGGAGCGGGACAGCTACGACTCGGGTGACTGGTACAACAGGGTCGACTACACCCTTGCCGACAACAACTTCGACAAGGGGTTGCCGCGCAAGGACAAGGATGGGGACAACTACCCGTTGATCGAGCAGGTACTTGGCAAGCACGTCAAGCCGAGCGGGGCCGACATGGCGACCATGGTGGGCTTCTATCAGGAGCTGGCCGAGCTGCGTCAATCCTCCCGTCTGCTGCGCCTTGGAAGCGGCGCCGAGGTGATCAAGCGGGTTGATTTCCGCAATACCGGGCCTGACCAGGTGCCAGGCCTCATCGTGATGACGGTGGATGATGGCGTCAATGCCGGTGCGGATCTGGATCCCGCCATCGAGGGCCTGGTGGTGATGATCAACGCCACCAACCAGCCCCAGAGCATCAGCGACTTCCGTGATGGCAAGGATCAGCCCATCGATCTGAGCACACTGCAGCTGAGCCCGGTCCACCATGCCGGCAGCAGCATCGCCGATGGCGCCCTTGCCAGTGGTGGTCAGCTGACCCTGGGAGCCTGGTCTGCCGCCGTGTTCGTCAAACCGCAGGCCGGAGTCCAGGGCGTGGGTCTGCCGGTGAGCAAGAAGATAGACCTGAGCACGGTTCCGCCCTTTGGTGACACCGATGTCTTCGTGCGTGGTTTCCTGAACGAGTGGGATCCGGTCAACAAAATGATCTTTGGTGGCAACTTTACCTACGAGTTCACCACCGAAGTGACGACCGATCAGCTTGGTACCACCCAGGTGAAGATTGCCGGTAGTGACTGGGACGGCCCGATCAACTACGGCAAGTGCAGTGACACCGACCAGCTGGCGACAGGCCAGGTCAGCGTGCTCTGTGCCAATGGCGGGGATCTGCCGTTCAATGCTGACAAAGCGGGCAGCTACAAGTTTGTGTTCACGGCAATGAACAAGGACAAACCGACCCTGAGCGTCAGCTTCACCGAGCTGGTGCAGAGCTGCAAGGTGCTGGATACGGTGGCAGGCAATCCACTCGGCTATAACCTGTTCGTCAAGGGTGAGCTGTCCGGTTGGGCTGCCCAGCCCCAGTATCAGCTGAGCTACAAGGGGATGGACGGCGACCTCGCCATCTATCAGGCCGCGTTCAACTACATGGGCACCAGCGAGTTCAAGGTCGCCAATGAAGACTGGAGCAAGGAGTACCTGCTCAACGGCGGTGGCGCTGTCACTGCCGAGACGGGCTACTCTCTCGGCTTCTCCCAGGCGGGCAGTGCCAACAACAGCATCACATTGCCGCAAGGATTGTGGAGCGTGCTGGTGAAGGTTGACCCGGCTGGTACCAAGGTCGGTACCGCCGTCATTCAGGAGTGCAGTGCCAAGTAAGCACACCCATAGAGTCCGGGGCTGGCTCGGCAGCCCCGGGTTGAATTCCACCTTGCCAAGGGTGGGATAACTCCGAGAGAGTAAGCAAAGCGCGACTGCCAACCGGCAGCCGCGCTTTTTCTTTGCAGGTGTGAGGTGGGGGAAAGAGAAAAGCCGTCCCTGTCGGGGGACGGCTTGGCATATGGCGATCTCGTTTGCGGGCTGGATCAGCGCTTGCGCAGCAGACGCAGGGCGTTGGCCGTCACCAGGGCGGTGGCACCGGTATCCGCCAGCACGGCAATCCACAGGCCCGTGATGCCGAGCAGACTGGTGACCAGGAAGATGGCCTTGAGTCCCAGCGCCAGCGCTATGTTCTGGTGGATGTTGGCCAGTGCTGCCCGCGACAGGCGGATCATGGCGGCGATGCCACCGAGCTGGTTGTGGGTCAGGGCGGCATCGGCCGTCTCCAGCGCCACGTCTGTGCCGCCACCCATGGCGATGCCAATGTTGGCCCGCTTCATGGCGGGGGCGTCGTTGATGCCATCCCCTATCATGGCGACCTTCTGGCTGGCGGCCAGCTTGGCGATCTCTTCCACCTTGTCTTCCGGCAGCAGGCTGGCGCGCCAGCCCATGCCGAGCTCGTTGGCAATCGCCTCGGCGGCGCGGGGGTTGTCACCGGTCAGCATAATGCTGCGCAGTCCCAGCCCCTTGAGCTCCGCCAGGGCCGCTGCCGCTTCGGGCCGGATCTGGTCCCGCAGGGCCAACAGGGCCGCCGGCGCTGCGCCCGGTTGGCCGAGCACGACCACCGTCTTGCCCTGCTGCTCAAGGGTGGCTATTTGTGCGTTGAGGGCATTGCTCAGCGAGTCAATCCGGCTCGGCGCCAGCAGTTGCCAGAGGGTGCCGTCGATGCGTCCCTCCACCCCCATGCCTGGCAGGGCGCGCAGATCCTGAGCCGCGGCCAGGGTCAGCCCCTGCTCACGGGCGGCGGCCACCACGGCGCGAGCCAGCGGGTGGTGGGAGCCTTGCTCTATGGCGGCGGCCAGTGCCAGCAGTTCGTCCTCCGGCTGGTCATTGAGGCTGACAAGTTCGGTCAGTTGCGGCTTGCCCAGGGTCAGGGTGCCTGTCTTGTCAAACGCGACTGTGTCTATATGGGCCAGCCGTTCCAACGCGGCGCCGCCCTTGATCAGGGCCCCCTGGCGGGTTGCCGCCGCCAGGGCGGAGGTGACAGCCGCCGGGGTTGAGATCACCAGGGCGCAGGGGCAGCCGATGAGCAGCAGCGCCAGTCCGCGATAGACCCACTCGTCCCAGCTCTGGCCAAAGGCCAGCGGTGGCACTATCACCACCAGCAGGGCAACCAGCATCATGGCCGGGGTATACCAGCGGCTGAAGCGGTCGATGAAGCGCTCTATGGGGGCACGCTGGGTCTCGGCCTCCTCGATCAGGTGCAGTATGCGGTCGATGGCGTTGTTGCCGGGCTCGGACACCACCTCGAGGCGCAACACCCGATCCGCCGCCAGACTACCGGCGGGCACCTTGTCGCCCTGGCGACGCTCCACCGGAATGGACTCACCGGTCAGGGCACTCTCGTCAAAGGCCCCAAGGGCGTCGAGTAAGCGGGCATCTGCCGGCAGGCGGGCGCCCGGGGCTATCTCTATGATGTCGCCGGGACGCAGCTGGTCGGCCGCCACCTCTTCCCGAACGTCACCGTCAACCCTGGTGCGGATACGCAGTGCCTTGTCGGGCACCAGCGCCATCAGGGCGGTGACGCCGGCGCGAGCACGGCCGGCGGCGTAGGCCTCCAGATGCTCCCCCAGCATGAACAGCAGCAGCACCATGGCCGCCTCGGCGGTTTCACCTAGGAAGAGGGCGCCCAGCGCCGCCACCGTCATCAGGGTCTCGATGGCGAAGGGGGAGCCGCTCCTGGTCAGGGCCCAGGCTTTGCGGGAGATGGGCCACAGGCCCCAGAGGGTGGCCAGGGTAAACAGCGGCTGGCCGAACTCTTTCGGCAGCAGGGCCGCCACCAGCATCAGGCCGGCCAGCGACAGGGGCTGCCAATACTTGGCGAGCATGGCCATCTGCGGGCTGCGGCGCCTGGCGTTGTCGTCCCCGGGCTGAGTTGCGCCCTTGAGCCGGAAACCCGCGGCCAGCACGGCGGCGGTGACGGGGTCGGGGGAGAGGCCGGGGGCGAGATCCACCACCAGCTTCTCGGTGGCAAACAGCACCCGGGCCTGCTGCACGCCCGCCACCCGGCTGACGGCGGTCTCTATCTTGCGGGCGCAGCTGGGGCAATCCATCCCCAGCACCTGCCAGCTGTGGCGGCGGCTGTCCTGCTCCGGCGCGACTAACGGCTCGGCGGTGTCGGTGGTTTGCTCATGGTGATCATGCTCATGATGGTCATGGTCATGGTCATGGTCATGGTCATGAGGCGGCTGCGGGCTGCAGCAGCCCTGGCTTTGACAACTTCCTCTGGGGGGCTCTTCATCCCCCGGTGATTCACTCACCCCCTGATCCTGATGATCATGGGGTGCCTTGCTGGCGCAGCAACTGACCTGTTCGACATTGTCACAGCAGTGGCTGTCGTGTTGATGTTCGACTTGGCTGGTGACGGCCTTGCCGGTGGCCGCTGTGTGTTGATGGCTGCAGCAGGATTTGCTCATGATGAGTCCCTCTTGGATGGATCCCGCCGGTGCGGAACCTTGGATAACTGAGCCGAGTGTAAACCTTGGTGTTAAGTCCAAGGTCAAGCCTCTTTATCTCCCTCTCTCGTTTGAGAGGGGCTGCCAGTTCGGTCCAGGAGCAAGTGCCGCTATATCCTTGTGATTGACGGGTGTTTGTCCTCGCCCGGCGCGCCTATACTGGGGGGCCCTATCCTCCCTCGATAATCAAGGACATAACATGAGCAATTCCGTTACCCTGCAAGGCAACCCCGTTTCCGTAGCCGGTCACTTCCCCGTTGCCGGTGAGCAGGCCAAGCCTTTCTCCCTGGTTGCCAAGGATCTGTCTGACGTGACCCTGGCGAGCTTCGCCGGTCAGCGCAAGATCCTGAACATATTCCCGAGCGTCGATACCCCGACTTGTGCCACCTCGGTGCGTAAATTCAACGAACAGGCCAGCGCGCTGGAGAACACAGTCGTGCTCTGCATCTCCGCCGATCTGCCGTTCGCCCAGTCCCGCTTCTGCGGCGCCGAAGGTCTGGACAAGGTGGTGACCCTCTCCACCCTGCGTGGTACTGCCTTCATGCAGGATTACGGTGTGGCCTTCTCCTCCGGTCCGCTGGTGGGCCTGACTGCCCGCGCCATCGTGGTGCTGGATGCAGACAACAAGGTGCTGCACAGCGAGATGGTCGCCGAAGTGGCCGATGAGCCGAACTACGCGGCCGCCCTGGCTGCCCTGTAAGCTTCCGAGCGCAAAAATCCCGCCACGGCATGCCTGTGGCGGGATTTTTTTATGGATGGAACCCGGTTATCAGGGGGTCTTTACAGGCTGGGTGGCGGGTAATGGCTCAGGGTGTGGCTGCCAGTGTTCGTAGGGTCTGTGCAGCTTGGAATATATTTCATTCAGTTTGCCCGATGCGGCTAGCTTGTCGATCGCCGTGCTGAGGAAGTGATCCATGTCATCACCCGCCACTCCCTTGGCAATGATGAACACATCTTCGAAATCGCCGAAGTGCTCCCGATGAATATTGGTCAACCCCAGCTGGCGCAGCATCAGGTCGGCTTCCTCCTGTGCCCAGATAAAGGCATCGATGCGACCGCGTGAGAGCTTGCGCAGGGACTGCTCTATGCTCATGGACCTTTGCAGTTGAATGGGCAGAAATCCCGGAGTGGCTTCGATCAGCAGATCCCGCTGGGTGGGCTCAATACCATAGGCCATGTCGGTGGTGACAGGATTCGCTGTGTTGCTGTAGATGACATGGGCTACCTTGCCAAAGCTGCGGGTGCTGAAGCGATAGGGCAGCATGTCTGCATCGTGCAGATTGCGAATGGCGGGCAGGCTGAAATCGGCCTTGCCGTTGATCACGCCCGCCATGGCGCGCGCAATGGGGTAGATGGTGATCTCGATAGTCATATCGGGGTAGAGCGCATCAATCCCATGGACCAGATCGACGAAGGGGCCTGTCTTGTCGGCGTTGATAAGGCCTGGCAATTCACCAAGGTGGGCCTTGATGACGCGGACCGGCTGGGCAGGGGGGCTGGAGGTGGTCGACGAGGTCTGGGAGAGACCTATGGTCGCGATACCGAGCAGGCCGAGCAGTAGCATGGGGATATGTCTGAGCATGGTCTGTCTGCCTTCGAGGTGAATAATACCATTGTAGACAGCCATGACCTGGCACAGTGCTCTTCCTCTTGCCGCTTGCGGATAGGGTTTTACTTCTTATGCCCCGCTAACTAGACTTCCCCTCCCACTTCTTTATCCGCGTATCCCATGACCTTTAGCGAACTCGATCTCCATCCCGCCTTGCTGGCTGCCTTGCCTGCCACCCTGCACACTCCGACTCGCATCCAGCAGCTTGCAATACCCCTGGTATTGGCGGGGCAGGATCTGCTGGCGCTGGCCCAGACCGGCAGCGGCAAGACGCTGGCGTTCGGGCTGCCGCTGCTGCAACGGCTGGATCCCGCCTCCAGCCTGGTGCAGGGACTGGTAGTGGTGCCGACCCGCGAGCTGGCGATGCAGGTGAGCGCTGCACTGCAAGGGATGGCTGACGCTCTGGGATTGCGGATCCTCACCCTGTGCGGTGGCGTGGCACAGGAGCGGCAACAGGCAGAGCTGGCACTGGGGCCGCAACTGCTGGTGGCGACACCGGGGCGACTGCGGGATCTGCTTACTCAGCAAGTGCTGGGGCTGGATGGCCTGCAACAGCTGGTGCTGGATGAGGCGGATCGCCTGCTGGAGATGGGCTTCTTGCCCGACATCCAGTGGCTGATGAATGAGATGCCCGCCGAGCGTCAGACCCTGCTGTTCTCCGCCACCCTGCCTGCCGAGCTGGATGCCCTTGCCCATGGCCTGCTGACAGAACCGACTCGCATCGAGGCCAATCCCCTCAACAGCCTGGTCAACGAGATCGAGGAGCGACTCTATCTGGTCAACAAGAGCAGCAAGGTGCCTGCGCTGATCAGCTTGCTCAAGGAGCAGGCCTGGCCGCAGGTGCTGGTGTTCATCAGTGCGCGGGACGATGCCGACGGCGTGGCCAGGAAGCTGGCCAGGGCGGGGATCCCGGTTGCCGCCCTGCATGGGGAGAAGGAACAGGCGGTGCGCGAGCAGGCGCTCGACGATTTCAAGGCTGGCAAGGTGCGGGTGCTGGTGGCCACCGACCTGATGGCGCGGGGCATACATGTGGAGGCATTGCCTGTGGTGATCAACCTGGACTTGCCCGCCAGCGCCCCCGTTTATGTTCACCGTATCGGCCGTACCGCCCGCGCCGGGTGCGAGGGGCTGGCCATCTCGCTGGTGTGTCACGGCGAGAGCGATATTCTGACTGCGATCCGCACCCTCACCGGCCGTGAGCTGCCGCTGGGGGAACTCGCCGGTTTCCCGGTGACCGATCTGCCCGCCAGCGGGGAGGGCAAGCGCCCACCTCGCGACAAGCAGGCGAACCGTCGCACCGCCAACAAGCGCAGCGTCAAGCAGTTCAAGGGCAAGGTCTAGTTCAAGGCTGAGTTGGACTGCCCGATTGGGCCGTATCAAAGGACGCCGGTTTCACTATGCTCCATGGGTTTAACCATGGAGGGATAGAAGATGACAAGCCTGTTAATGGGGCCCCTGCTGGGGCTCGAAGCTGAGACGCAGTACAGCATCTGTTTTCTGGCGGGGCCCGGCTGCAAGGGCGCCAGCATCAGGATCAACGGCACCTTGCTGCCTGCCAGCAAGCAGGCGGATACCCCCAGAGGGGGTTTGTGGCGGGCCAGCTGGACGGCAAGCCCGGCCGCCGAGGGTGCTGCTGTGGAGTACCGGATCCTGCTGGATGGGGAGCCCGCCCGGGATCTGGCCGGGGACGACCATTGGCAGTTTCATCTGCCGGGGCTGGCGGAGCCGGTGCGCATCGGTTACGCCTCTTGCAACGGTTTTTCCGACTTCAAGCTGCTCACCTCCACGCCTCAGCCCTATGTGATGTGGGGCAGGCTTGCTGCCGAACACGCCGCGCATCCCTTCTCGCTGTTGCTGATGGGGGGGGATCAGGTCTATGCCGACTCTCTCTGGACCACGGTTCCCAGCCTCAAAGCCTGGAACGAGCTGGACAGGACGGAGAAGGTCAAACGCAAGGCGACCCGCACCATGGAGGAGCAGCTCGATCGCTTCTATTGCGATCTCTACTGCAAGCAGTGGAGCCGGCCCGAGGTGGCCCGCCTGCTGGCCCGGGTGCCAAGCGCCATGATGTGGGATGACCACGACATCTTCGATGGCTGGGGCAGCTATCCCGAGGATCTGCAGGGCTGTGATGTTTATCGGGCCATCTATGCTGCCGCGTCCCGTTATTTCCGGCTGTTCCAGCTGCGCAGCAGCGCCAATGCCTCCCTGCTGGACCCGGTCAATTTGAATCACCACTCCTGGCTGCTGACGTTTCGGGGTTACCGGATCCTGGCGCTGGACAACAGAGCAACCCGCATCCAGGCCCAGGTGATGAGCCAGTCCCAGTGGGAGCAGGTCAACGGTGCGCTGGCCGCCTGCGACTCGGGCCACCTGCTGGTCATGGCGGGGGTGCCCGTGGTTTATCGGGACTTCTCCTTCACAGAGGCGGCGCTGGATGCCACCCCCTGGGAAGAGGAGCTGACCGACGATCTCAAGGATCACTGGCGGGCCAAGGCCCATCAGGGGGAGCGGGCCCGTCTCATCATGCGGCTGCTGGACAACGCCCGACTGCGGCGCCTGCAGGATCAGGGCAGCAAGACACTGATCCTCTCCGGCGACGTGCACGTGGGCTGCCTGGGCGTCATCCAGGACAAGCGGGAAGGGGTCACCAATGTGCACCAGCTGGTCTCCTCCGGCATAGTCCATCCCTGTCCCACCCAGTTTCAGTGGATGGGGATCCTCGCCATGACCAACGACAATCCCGAATACCTCGACGAGAACCGCTTGATACGCGCCGAGCTCATCAAGCCGTTCGGCGCCCCTGTCTACCTGCGCACCCGCAACTTCGCCACCCTGCTGATGGGCAGCGACAACAAGCTGTGGGCCAACTGGCATTGCGAGAACGGGCTGGCCGCCAGCTATCCGCTGGCCTGATGGTCGGACAAACGCAAAGGGCCCCGGCGGGCCCTTTTTCTTTTCCACGTCAGGCTCCCCGGGTCGTTTCATGCTCAGGGCTTGTCCTGTGCCTGGGCGAAGAAGTCGCGCCGAAACTGGCCGAGCACCTCCTCCCTGTGCTGCTGCCAGCGCTCGGGATCCATGCTCCCCTGACTGGCCGCCAGTTGCTGCTCCAGCTCGGCCAGCTGCTGCTGGTAGCGGCCGCGCTGATCCAGCTGCTGCTGGCGCACACCGGCAAACGCCACGCTGGCCTCGGCCCGGTCGGCAGGCAGGAAGTGGCGGGCCAATGTCTCCAGCTCCTCATCCCCCCACAACTGGCGCGCCTGCAAGAGGCGGGCATCCGGGTTGAACAGATCCGCTGCCAGATCCGGGTGATCCGCCGCCCACTCATCCTGCAGCCGGGTCAGGGCGGCCAGCCGTTCGGCCAGTGCCAGCTGTTCGCTGTCAGCGGCCAACTGATCCAGGGCCTGGGCGTAACGCCCCTGCAACCGTGTCAGGCTCTCCCCCTCACTCATCCACTGGGATTCCAGCGCGATCAGATTGACCAGCCGCTCGCTCAGCGGCTGGTCGGTGTCGCTGATCTCGCTGGCGAGCCGCTGGCTCAGCTCCGCAGGCATCTCTCGCCAGCCGGGGGGCGGCTTGGTGGACTGGCCCCCGCTGGCCGCCGGGGTGAGCCGGGGCATGAGGGCTGTCATCGGAGCTGCTGGCGTCTGCTGCGGCTGACTTCCCCCACGCTGATGAAACTCAGTGTTGGCTGGGGCCGACTCCGGCTCATTCTGCCAGCCGAGGTTGAGCAGCAAGAGCGAGAGGACTGCCAGGGCCAGGATCCCGTAGCGGCGCTTCATCGGCTGATCTCGCCCTTGACCGGGAAGTGATCGGAGAGGTTGCTGGCGGGCCAGAGGCTGCCATCGCTGCTGCGCGGGATCCAGACGCTGTTGAGGTTATGACTGGCTGTGCCGTACTCCCGGCTCACCACCAGATAGTCCAGATACTCGACGTTGGCACCTCCGGAGAGAGGGCCGCCTGCATAGGGGTTGATCCTGGGATCGAAGGTGGCTTCGGTATAGCCGCCATAGCCGGGTTCATGGGCGTCAAGGTTGGCCAGCATGCTGGCGTAGTCGTCGGCGAACTTGCGCTTGTTGACGTTGAAGTCGCCGCCATAGATGACGGTGTCACTGGCCGGGATCTTGAGGCTGGCGGCCAGGGTACGAATTTGGCCGAACTGGATCTGGCGCAGCCGTCTCGCCTCGTCGGTGTCGAAGCTGGCTGTGTGGGTGGCGAACAGATGCCAGGCCTTGCCCCCCTTGATCACCTCGGCGTACATGACCCCCTTGTCGGCGAAACAGTCGGTGCCGGTGCACTGGGGATAGACCAGCTGGGCCTCCCTCACTATGGGGTAGCGGCTGACGATCACCACGCCACCGTCGTGGATATTGACCCCCGGCTTGTCGAGCACCTTGGTCTGATAGGGGTACTCTTTGGCCAGCGCCTGCAGGAAGCCCTCGCGGCGGCCGTCGAACACCTCTTGCAGCAGCAGGGCGTCATAGCCCTTGAGGTAATCGGGCAGCAAGGTTAACCGTTCGCCAATGCTGGAGGCGATCACCGGCAGGGCCCAGACGTTGTAGCTGGCTACCTTGAGCTTGCTCTGTGAAGGCTCCGGTTGTTCCCGTGGTTGTGGCGGGGTCAGCATGTAGTGCAGATCGTCGTAACGGCCGGTGAATTTGGCGGCAAAGGCCAGCTCCTGCGGCCCCTGGGTACGATGCAGGGCGCGGTCGCTCTTCCACCCCGAGCTGGCGGTCGGGGTGTCGCCACCGTGCTGCAGGGTGGTGTTCCACCAGGTACCCTCCATCAACTGGTTGAGGCGATAGGTGTCGCCGCTGGCCGTGGTGACACGGGTTTCGAACAGATAGCTTTTGCCCGCCTTCACCCCCTCGTAGCGATTGAAGCTGAGCACCATGGCGCTCTCCCAGGGGCCCAGCTCCGTTCTGTGCTGGATCCATTGGCTGCCCGCCTGCAGCTGGCCGCTGCCGCTCTGGCTGATTGCCAGTTGCAGGGGTTCCGGGCCGTTGTTGGTGAGGTAGACATCGGTATCGGCCAGCGCCTGCAATGGAAACTGGCTGACCAGCAGCAGGGCGGCATAACTGAGGGGCTTGTGCATCATTAAGTCCTTTTGGTTGAGGCACGATGGAAAGTGACTGTTATGGCGGGCATAGAGGTCATTTCATTTACATTTTTGTTACAAATAAATGAAAGGCCCCATATGGGGAGAGGGGGTGGCATTGAGGGGAAGGCTGCGGGTCAGTGGCCGTTCAAGCGGAGGATCTAGATCAGGCTTGGCAATCAAGGGGGCGCGTACCGGTCGGCACGCACCCCGAGTGACGGGTCAGTGGCGGAACTGGTTGATCAGGCGGGAGAGGGCATGCAGCCGCTCCACCAACAGCGTGATGCCGTCCAGGGCCTGCCTGCTGTTGTCGGCTGTGTGGCTGGCCAGCTGGTGGATCTGGTGGATGCCGTGATCCAGGGTACTGGTGACATCCGCCTGCTGGCTGACGGCCTGGGCAATTTCGTCGCTGGTGTGGGTGACCTGGGTCAGCATGCGGTTGATCTGGTTGAGCACCTCGGCTGTGGTGCTCACGTGCTGCTGGCAACGCTCCGAGGTCTGGGCCCCCTGGGTCATGCCATCGGCCAGTTGGCGGGTGGTCTGCTGCAGCGCCTGGATCATCTCGTGGATCTCGCCGGTGGAGCTGCGGGTCTTCTGGGCCAGTGCCCGTATCTCGTCGGCCACAACTGCAAAACCACGCCCCTGCTCACCGGCCCGCGCCGCCTCTATGGCCGCATTGAGGGAGAGCAGATTGGTCTGATCGGCGATCTGGCTGATCACCGCCAGGATCCCGCTGATCTTCTGGCTGTCACCGGTCAGTTGCGCCAGCACCTGGTGGTTGGCATCAAGTTCTTCATGCAACTGATTGACCGATGATTGTGTGGTCGCCAGCGCCTGCAATCCCTCGGCCGATACCTGTTGTACCTCGCCCACCAGGGCGTTGGCCTGATGGGCGTTGCTCGCCACGTCACGGATCGACTGGCTCATTTGCGTGATGGCGGTGGCCAGCTGCTCGCTCTGGGTCCGCTGCTGTTGCAGGTGGGTGTCTATGGTCTGGATATTGCCCCTGTCATCCTCGGCGGCCTGCAGTATCTGCTGGTTGGTGTCGGCGCTGCGCCCCACCACCGCCTTGAGCTCGGCCCGCTTCATGCGCAGGGCCAGCTCGAGAGCCGCCAGTGTGTCCCGCCGTTTGGTGTAGAGCACCTGGCAGAGCGGGGTGCCCATCTCCTCGCCTGCCGTGGTAGCCAGCCGGTTGAGCCGCTGTTGCAGCCGCCAGCCGTGGATCATCTGGGCCAGCAGGGTCGTTGTGCCAATAACCCCCCACATGGGATGGCCAGTAACGAGGGCCGTCAGCAGGGCGAGCAGGGCCGTGCCGGAGAGGAGCAAGGTGAGCTGGCCCGGCTCCAGGGTGAACCGGCTGGGCCAGGGCAGCGCCTTGCCCGCCCGGATGCGGGCGTAGAGCTGCTCAGCCCAGGCGATGTCCTGTTCGCTCGGGCGGGTACGCACCGACTGGTACTCTATGATCTGCCGCTGGTCGTTGAGGATCGGTGTGACGTAGGCGTTGACCCAGTAGAAGCTGCCGCTCTTGGCGCGATTCTTTACCAGTCCCATCCAGCTCTTGCCCTGGCGCAGTCGCTGCCACATGTCGGCAAAGGCAGCCTTGGGCATGTCGGGATGACGTACCAGATTGTGGGGCACCCCTTCCATCTCGGCGGCGTTGTAACCGGCTACCTCGCAGAAGTGCTGGTTGGCATAGGTGATGTGGCTGGCGGGATCCGTGGTCGAGATCAGGGATAGGTGGTCGGGGAAGCGTATCTCCCCCTCCCGTTGGCTTGTGGTCATGTGAGCATCCTGAGTGAGTCAAGTAACTGATAATTTTGTTTTTATTTTTGTGATGGTTACCGGCTCATTCTATGGGGCGGAGATGACACTATCTTGGCTTGGGTCAATTAATCGACACTCTAGCCTGGTGAAATAGTGCAAATAGAAAGCCCGCAGGGTTCAGGTTGCTGTCATGGGGAAAAGGGGCGCCGGGTGGCAGGCAAGGGGGAATGTGATGGCGCCCCTACCGGGGCGCCTGGGATCAGCGGCTGGCCAGGGGGTAGGTAAAGAGGGCCAGATGTGCGAAGTTGAACAGGAAGTGGATGACGATGGCGACGCTCAGGCGGCCACTGAACTGGAACGCCAGGCCGTAGCAGGCGCCCGCCAGGGCGGCAAACAGCATCAGCAGCGGGCCGCCGGCCAGGTGGGCTGCGCCGAACAGCAGGCTGGCCATCAGGATGCCGAGCCAAAGCCGGCTGCGGGCGGCCACCCCTTGCTGGATGAAGCCGCGAAACAGCGCCTCTTCCGCCACGCAGGTGAACAACAGATTGTTGAGGGCAAACAGCCACCACCAGTGGGGCAGACCCGCTTCGGGCTTGAGCGCCCCCAGCTGCCAGGCGGTGATCAGCAGGGCCGCCAGCGGCAGCAGCAAGAGGGCCAGCGCTCGCCAGCGGATCGCACCGCCCTGGCCGAGCAAGGCGGGCCAGGCCAGCAGCAGGCCGAAGAAGACCAGCGGCTTGTCCAGATTGAGGTACATGTTGAAGGGCACGCTGGCGGGGCCTGCCTGTACCTGGTCCAGCACCTTCAGATTGTTGAAGCCGGGGATGAGGTGCAGCATCAGCGCTATGGCCCACAGCAGCACCAGCGTCAGCGCGGCGCCACGCCAGGGCTGGGGCAGGCTGGGGGTGCGCCAGGCCAGCAGCAGGCCCGCCAGCGTGATCAGCAGGGCGGAAGGGCTGAGGCGACCGAGGTATAGGGCGGCCAGCAGGGCGACCCCCAACAGGAGCAGGCCGGGCAGGCGTTGACGGACCAGACAGAGCAAGACGGCCAGCGCCAGTGCTCCCCAGATGAGCGAATCAGGTAGAGGTAACATTGAGTCTCCAAGGCCGATAAAAGTCCCGCACCTTAACAAGTCGTCACATCATGACACAAGCCTTAATAGGCTGGTCGGATCCCTGCAAGGGCGAGTCCGCTGCGGGGCGCAGCCATG
This sequence comes from Aeromonas sp. D3, assembly GCF_027705025.1. NCBI lineage: Bacteria > Pseudomonadati > Pseudomonadota > Gammaproteobacteria > Aeromonadales > Aeromonadaceae > Aeromonas > Aeromonas sp. D3. The sequence goes on from NZ_JAPDBE010000001.1 coordinate 197,694, forward strand.
AAAAAGCCGGAGCTGAGGCTCCGGCTTTTCTGAGACTGCATTGCCAGTACAGGTGCCTTTTAGCGACCAGATTCTGCGATGACACGGGCTATGATGTCGGCGCGCTTGGTGGCTTCCAGCTCGCCCAGGGCGATGAGGCCGGCCTTGAAGATGACGTTCTTCGGCAGGCTGACATCGTCCAGGGTGGTGATGGCTTCGACGTGCAGACCGTTCAGACGGCTGGCATCGCGCGGGCTCAGGTTGACCTGAGTGTTCATCACCTGCTTGCCTTTCTTCTTGGCAGGCACGGCTTGTTTGGTCTGGTCCTGCTCGTCTTCCGGCTGTTCTGGTTGTTCGCCGTCAAAATCGTAAATAGACATAGTCAATCCTGTTGGGTTGCAAGGGGCATGCTCGCCCTAAATGTGGGTATTCAGCCCATATCCTCATTGCGGATAAAGGCGCGCCAGGAGCCTAGCACCTGGGCAAAGTCTTCCAGCCCGCACATGGCCAGCTGCTCATCATCGTAGTAGGCGAGATCGTCGAGATCCTCATCCTGTTCGATATTGAGGACGTTGGCTTTCACCTCGGCTTCCTCATGGGTGAGCAGCAGTGAATAGTCACCGCCGTACAGCTGGTACTCTGTGCGGGTGCGATTGGACAGCTGGTCGATGATGGAGAAGAGCTCATCGAGCTTCTCCTCATCCTTGCCAACTTCATCGATCAACCACTGACCGATGGCCTCATGACCCATGGAGAACCGGGCGCGATAGCCACCGAACGGGTCGCGGCGAAATTCATAGTCCATAGCGGAGTCCATATCGGAAGGATGAGGCCACCACAAAGCGGACTGGCATAGCGTCAGATCCATGATCCATGGTGGGTCACACATAGCGTAAAGTGGCCTATTCTAGCGATCCCTCCCGCGCTTGTCTTGATGATGTGGGATCTTTGCACGTCGGCCCGTGTGATTGTGGGCCACCAGGCGTCATGCCAGCTTGTTGTCCGGAGATGTTATGCAGCTAAACGATACCCTGGCCCGTCAGATAGTGAGCAGGGCGATGAAGATACTGTCGTTCTCGGTCAACGTGATGGATGAACACGGTTTGATCATTGCCTCCGGCAATCCCGAGCGCCTCCATCAGCGCCACGAGGGGGCCGTACTGGCGCTGACCGAGAACCGGGTGGTGGAGATAAGCGAGGCGACCGCCCAGCAGCTCAAGGGGGTGCGCCCTGGCATCAACCTGCCCATCGCCTATCAGGGGGAATTGCTCGGGGTCATCGGTATCTCGGGCGATCCGGACATAGTGCGTGCTTACGCCGAGCTGGTGCGCATGACTGCCGAGCTCATTCTGGAGCAGGCGGCGCTCACCGAGCAGTTGCAGTGGGACAAGCGCCACAAAGAGGAGCTGGTACTGCAGCTCATCCGTGGTGAGGGGCGGATCGATCAACTGCAACAGGCAGCCCGTTTCCTCGAGCTGGATCTGGCCCAGCCTCGGGTGGTGGCGGTACTGGCGCTGGAGGAGGCGGATCCCGCCCGCTTGCGGGAGCTGGTGCATCTGCTGGAAAATCCGGAGCGGGACAATCTGGTGGCCATCAACGGCCTCGACGAGATAGTGGTGCTCAAACCGGCCCAGCTGAGCGACGGCGTCTGGCAATCGGAGCAGGAGCGCAGCCGCATCAAGCAGTTGCTGGCTCGCATTCCCCACTTCAAGGTACGAATAGGGGTGGGTGATTACTTCGGCGGCATAGATGGTCTGGCGCGCTCCTACCAGACGGCGCGGGATACTCTGCGCCGGGGCATGCGGCAGGCTCCGCGCAAGCAGGTCTACTTCTTCGAGGATTACCGGTTGCCGGTACTGCTCGGCAGTCTGGCGGACTCCTGGCAGGCGGATCAGTTGCGGGCGCCCCTGCTCAGGCTGGCGCAGGAGGACACAAAGGGAACGCTGCAAAAGACGCTGCGCCAATATTTCTTGCAGGATTGTGATCTGCATCCCTGTGCCGAGGCGCTCTTCATCCACCCCAATACACTGCGCTACCGGCTAACCCGGATCGAGCAGATAACCGGGTTGAATTTCAACAAGTTAGACGACAAGTTCCTGCTCTACCTCGGGCTCAATCTCGATAGCTGATTTGTTGTAATGAACAAAAAGACTCTCTTTAAAGAGGCTCTATTTGGCTTTTCAGACAACGCATTCCGATCCCGGATCACCATAATGGCCACCACTCACTCCCATTCAAGGTGCCCGTCATGATCCCTGTATCCGCGCTCGGCGCTCTCGCCGCGCTCTCCATCGCCATCTTCCTCATTCTGAAGAAGGTGCCGCCCGCCTACGGCATGATAGTCGGCGCCCTGGCGGGTGGCCTGATCGGCGGGGCCGATCTGACCCAGACCGTCGCCCTGATGATAGGTGGCGCCCAGGGGATCACCACCGCCGTGATGCGGATTCTGGCGGCCGGTGTGCTGGCGGGCGTGCTGATCGAATCGGGCGCCGCCACCACCATCGCCGAGACCATAGTCAAGAAGCTCGGCGAGACCCGCGCCCTGCTGGCGCTGGCGCTGGCCACCCTGATCCTGACTGCAGTCGGCGTCTTTGTGGACGTGGCCGTCATCACGGTCGCCCCCATAGCGCTGGCCATAGCGCGCCGTGCCGACCTCTCCAAGGCGGCCATTCTGCTGGCCATGATAGGGGGCGGCAAGGCGGGCAACGTCATGTCCCCCAACCCGAACGCCATCGCCGCGTCCGACGCCTTCCACCTGCCGCTCACCTCCGTCATGGCGGCCGGCATCATACCTGGCCTGTTCGGGCTGGTGATGGCCTACTGGCTGGCCAAGCGTCTGAACAACAAGGGCAGCAAGGTCGCCGCCGACGAGGTGGTGAGCTTCAGTGGCAGCAAGCTGCCCGGCTTTGGCGCCGCCATCAGTGCGCCCCTGGTTGCCATACTGCTGCTGGCCCTGCGCCCACTGGCCGGTATCGTCGTGGATCCGCTCATTGCTCTGCCCCTCGGCGGCCTGGTCGGGGCCCTTATGATGGGCAAGTTCAGCAAGGTGAACCAGTTTGCGGTCTCGGGCCTGGCCCGTATGGCGCCGGTGGCCATCATGCTGCTGGGTACTGGTACCCTGGCGGGCATCATTGCCAACTCGGGTCTGAAGGATGTGCTGATCAGCGGCCTGACCGCCTCAGGTCTGCCCTCCTACCTGCTGGCTCCCATCTCGGGCGCTTTGATGTCGCTGGCGACTGCCTCGACCACGGCCGGGACAGTGGTGGCTTCCAACGTGTTCAGCTCCACCCTGATTGAGCTCGGCATCAGCACTCTGGCGGGGGCCGCCATGATCCATGCCGGTGCTACCGTGTTTGACCACATGCCCCACGGCTCCTTCTTCCATGCCACTGGTGGCAGCGTCCACATGGGCGTGGGGGAGCGCCTCAAGCTTATCCCTTATGAAACAGCCGTCGGTCTGACCATAGCAGCCGTCTCCACCCTGATGTTTGGCGTGTTTGGTCTCGCCTGAGGAACTGATATGAAAATTGTTATCGCACCGGATTCATTCAAGGAGAGCCTGAGCGCCATGGCGGTGGCTGATGCCATCGAGGCGGGTTTCAAGCAGGTGTTGCCAGAGGCCACCTACATCAAACTACCCATGGCCGATGGCGGCGAGGGCACAGTACAATCCCTAGTGGATGCCACCGGGGGTCGCATACTGCCGTTTTATGTGACAGCGCCGCTCGGCAACCAGGTGCAGGGCTTCGTCGGCCTGCTGGGGGATGGCGAGCGCGCCGTCATCGAGATGGCGGCGGCCTCCGGCCTGCACCTTGTCCCCCCCGAGCTGCGCAATCCGCTGCACACCTCCAGCTTCGGTACCGGTGAGCTGATCCTGGCGGCCCTCGACATGGGGGTGAAGCACCTGATCCTCGGCATCGGCGGCAGTGCCACCAACGATGGCGGTGCCGGCATGATCCAGGCGCTCGGCGGCAAGCTGCTCAAACGCGATGGCACTCCCATAGCGCCGGGCGGCGTCGGGCTGGCGGATCTGGCCACCATAGATCTGAGCGGGCTCGATTCGCGCCTCGCCAAGATCACCATAGAGGTGGCCTGTGACGTGGACAATCCGCTGTGCGGCCCGACAGGTGCCTCCGCCGTGTTTGGCCCGCAAAAAGGGGCCAACGCCGATATGGTGACCCAGCTGGATGCCAACCTCTCCCGCTACGCCGACTGCATCGAGCAGGCCCTTGGCAAACAGGTGAGGGAAATCCCGGGGGCGGGCGCCGCCGGTGGCATGGGGGCGGCCTTGGTGGGCCTGCTCGGTGCCGAGCTCAAGCCCGGCATCCAGATCGTCATAGCGGCGTTGAAACTGGCCGAGGCTGTGGCCGATGCGGATCTCGTCATCACGGGGGAGGGGCGTATCGACAGCCAGACAATTTACGGCAAAACGCCAATCGGTGTCGCACGCTGTGCCAAGCAGTTTGGCAAGCCGGTGATAGGTATTTCAGGGTGTCTCACCGACGACTACGGTGTGGTGCATGAGCACGGGCTGGATGCGGTGTTCGCCGTGGTCAACCGCGCCATGTCCCTGCCGGAGGCATTGGCGACAGCCACCACCAACCTGCAGCTCACGGCCCGCAACGTGGCCGCGCTCTATATGCTGCGATGCTGATCCTCTTTTGGCCGGTGCCGGGCACCGGCTTTACCCTGCCCCGTGTCGCGGTGATGACCTGTCTTTGTTGCAGATCTGGCCGCAATACCTTGCCGATCTCCCGATCGGCTTTTTTCATTATCTTGCTGTATCTCCATCGCTTTTCTACGGTTTCTATATTTTGGCTGACCACTTTGCGGCATAGTGATCCCCCATAGTACAAGGAGCCACCCATGATCTTGCTGACCCTGGGGGTACTGCTGTTTACCCTTATCCATCTCTATCCCTGCTTCGCTGCGGCCCATCGAACCCGCCTGCGCGACCGGTTGGGGGAGAACCGTTACAAGGGACTCTTCTCGCTGCTGGTGTTCGTCGCTTTCGGCTTGATTCTGGCTGGCTGGCGTTCGTCCAGCCCCATGCCACTCTATTTTCCGCCCGCCTGGGGCCCGGCTCTGGTGATGGGCGTGATGCCAGTCGCGCTCATTCTTTTCTTCTCGGGCCAGGGGCCCAACCACTTACGGCGCTGGCTGGTTCATCCCCAGCTGCTTGGTACCCTGCTCTGGGCTGGCGCCCATCTTGCGGTCAACAGCGAGGCCCGCTCCTTGGTGCTGTTCGGCGGTATCGGTCTGTGGGCCCTGGTCAGCATCATCTGGATTTCGGTGCGGGACTGGCAGTGTCATCCCCGCCCCGCAGCGAACTGGGTTGGGACTGGTATCAGCGTGGGAGCTGGACTTGCGGTCACGGCTGTCTTGATCTTCTGGGGTCATGGCTGGCTGACCGGCATACCCTTGCGCTAAATGATGGGGATGAACCGGCTGCGCCACCTGTGCGTATGACGCTCATCTGTTCAAAAGGAGTTGCCCGATGAAATGGTTCACTTTGTTATTGCTGCTTGGTGTCGGGACGGCCTCTGCTGCCTGCCCTGATTATTTCAATATGGAGCAACGGGAGCTCAACAGCACCCAGCGCCACAACCTCTGCCAGCTGACCGAAGGCAAGGTGGTACTGGTGGTAAATACGGCGTCTTATTGCGGTTATCGCGGCCAGTTTGGGGATCTGGAGACGCTTTACCAGACCTATAAGGACAAGGGGCTGATAGTGCTGGGCTTTCCGTCCAACGACTTCTGGCAGGAGTCGGGGGATGAGGACAAAACCGCCGCTGTTTGCCGCCGTGACTACGGGGTGACCTTCCCCATGTTCAACCGGCTGGCGGTACGGGGTGACGATGCTAGCCCTCTCTACAAGGGGTTGGCCGCGGCCGCGGGCGAGGCGCCGGGCTGGAACTTTCACAAGTACCTGATAGGGCGCGATGGCAAGCTGATAGCAAGCTATGGTGCGAACCAGAATCCGGCCGACGATCCCCTGCAAAAAGAGGTCAAACGGGCGCTTGGGCTTTAGGTCTACCCCGCTGCGGGCTGCTCTGGAATAATGGAGGCCCGCTTTCCTGTCTGGTAACTCTGTGCTGCAACGTCTGCCCCAAATGGTGATCTTCGATGCCCTTGTCCGTGAACAGGGCATCTCGGCGGCCGCACGGCGGCTCGGCGTCTCCAAATCCCACATCAGCAAACAGCTGGCCCAGCTTGAGGCCGAACTCGGTGCCCAGCTGGTGCAGCGCACCACTCGCCGCTTTTCCCTAACCGAACTCGGCCAGGAGTATGCCCGTCACTGCCGCGCTTTGGTGGCGGTGGCGCTGGAGGCGGACTCCATGGTGGCGGAGCGCCGTGGCAAGGTGAGTGGCGTGCTTCATCTTGGGGTGGGCCAGTCGTTTGGCCGGCTGCACGTGATCCCGCGCCTCAAGGCGTTTCAGGATCGCTACCCCGAGCTGGAGCTGGAAGTCTCCCTGTTCGATCACAGAACCAACCTGGTGGATGAGGGGCTGGATCTCTGGATCACCACCTATGAAGACAAGCCCGAAGCGCTGGTGGGGCAGCGGCTGGCGGATATCCACTTCGTGCTGGTGGCCTCGCCTGACTATCTGCTGAGCCACGACATACCCTTGCACCCAAAAGATCTGGCCCAGCACAACTGCATCACCTACCAGAGCCGGGAGAGGCGCTACCACGAGTGGTCGTTTCGCCAGGGCAAGGAGCGCCAGACGGTGCAGGTGGCCGGCAACTACCGGGTGGATCTGGCGGAGGCGGTGCGCGATGCCGCCCTGGCCGGGCTCGGCATCGCCTATGTCGCCAACTACTTGCTGGACAAGGAGTTGCAGTCCGGTCAACTGATCCCACTGCTGCCCCAGTGGCGGCCTAACCAGAAGATGGCGGTGCACGCCGTCTACGCCAGGCGCGAACATCTGGATCCCAAGATCCGTCTCTTCATCGATTTTCTCAAGGAGAGCTTCGGCCCCAATCCCTATTGGGAGCAGCGACTTGCCCCCTGGCTCGGCGGCAAATTGTCCGGTACAGAGGAATAATCGTTTCCATATAAGAACACTGGCTTTCGCATGATACCAAAATTGAACCAAATCAGCGGGTTGGCGCAACCGATATCGTGCAAACGTTTTTGCTAACAGGGCTGTAACCAGGCGGGCTTGCAGTGGAGGGGCGGGGAGAGCAGAATCCGCGCCCATCTTTTGCCCCCCTTGATGGAGTCCCTATGATTGCCCTGCTCGGCATACTGAGTATCCTGGCCCTGGCCGTACTCTGCTCTGATAATCGTCGTCGTATCCCGTTGCGAACAGTGGGTCTCGCCCTCTGCCTGCAAGTCCTCTTTGCCGGTCTGGTGCTCTGGCTGCCTGCCGGTCAGCACGTGCTGAACGGGGTCAGCGAGAGCGTCAGCAGCGTGATCGGTTACGGTCAGGAGGGGATCGCCTTCCTGTTCGGGGATCTGGCCAAGTTCAAGCTGGGCTTCATCTTTGCGTTCAACGTGCTGCCGGTCATCATCTTCTTCTCTGCGGTGATCGCGATCCTCTATCACATAGGCCTGATGCCGCGGGTCATCGCCCTGCTGGGCGGCGGTCTGCAGAAGCTGCTGGGTACCGGCCGTGCCGAGAGCCTCTCCGCCACCGCCAACATCTTCGTCGGCATGGTGGAAGCGCCGCTGGTGGTCAAGCCCTACCTCTCCAAGATGTCCGACTCCCAGTTCTTCGCCGTGATGAGCTGCGGTCTCGCCTCCGTGGCTGGCGGCACCCTGGTGGGCTACGCCAGTATCGGGGTTGAGCTCAAGTACCTGATAGCGGCTGCCTTCATGTCGGCACCTGCCGGTCTGGCCATGGCCAAGATCCTGGTGCCGCCTGCGGCCGAAGACGTTGACCACTGTCAGGATGTGGAGATCCCCCGTGCGACCAATGTGATCGAAGCGGCGGCCGATGGCGCCATGGCAGGCCTCAACATAGCGGTCGCGGTCGGCGCGACTCTGCTGGCTTTCGTCGGGGTGATCGCCATGCTCAACGGCCTGCTCGGCTGGGCCGGTGATCTGGTGGGACTGGAGCTGAGCTTCCAGATCATACTGGGCTGGCTGTTCGCCCCCGTCTCCTGGCTGATCGGCGTGCCCTGGGATCAGGCCCAGGCGGCTGGCGCCCTGATCGGGACCAAGATAGTCATCAACGAATTCGTCGCTTTCATCGCCCTGGTGCAGGATCAGACCCTGAACGAATCGAGCAAGGCCATCGTCACCTTCGCCCTGTGCGGTTTCGCCAACATCTCCTCCATGGCGATCCTCATCGGTGGCCTGGGCGCCATGGTGCCGGAGCGCAAGTCCTTCATCGCCCGTTACGGCATGCGCGCCATACTGGCGGGTGTGCTAGCGAACCTGATGAGCGCCTCGCTGGCGGGGCTGTTCCTCGCCCTCTGATTGACCTCGAAGCTGGCACCTTCCGGTCAGAGCCCGCTTCGGCGGGCTTTTTTGTGGCTGTTTTTCAGGCAAAAAAAGCGCCTCAGAGGAGGCGCGGGGAAAAAGACAGATTGGAAGCGTCACATGGGTGCCACTTGAATGAGGGATGAGCCATGCCATCCAAGTGTGAAGCCATGATGCCTGACCCTGTCTGAAGCCCTTCTGAGGCGATTCTTCATACTATGTTCATTTTTATAAACGCAAAACGGCGCCACTCGAACAAACCGGACCTCTGTTGTGCCAGTGGCTGAAGTGAGTGTTTTACAGGGATGTCGCCACTATCAAGGAGTCAACTCGAACGAACCGGCGTTCTGTTGTTCCAGCGCCAGCAACCAGCGCTTGATGGGGATGCCGCCGGCATAACCGGTCAGCTCGCCGCTGCGCCCTATCACCCTGTGACAGGGCACTATGATGCTGAGAGGATTGCGGCCATTGGCGGCACCCACGGCTCGCACCGCCTTGTGGTTGCCGATGGACTGGGCTATTTCGAGATAGCTGACGGTCTTGCCATAGGGAATGTCGCACAGAGCGCGCCACACCGACTGCTGGAAGGGGGTTCCCTTGGCGGCGAGCGGCAGATCGAAGCGTTGCAGACGGCCGGCGAAATAGGCGGCGAATTGCTCGACGTAAGGCGCCAGCGCCAGATCATCCTGACGCCACTGCTGGGTTGGCATTATGGGGCGCTCGCCCTGCATGAACTCCACGTGGCGCAGGCCATCCCGATCGATGGCGATGAGCAGGGGGCCGTGGGCGCTGTCGCAAAAACTGTATCTCATCTTCTCTCATCCTTGGCGTGGGCAAGTCGTAAGGCTGGCAGCATCACTCCAGCACGGGTTTGCCGCGGGCTGACTTGATGTCGCCCTTGCGCTTCTTGGCGTCGATCCGCTTGCGCTGGGAGCTGCGGGTCGGCTTGGTGGCATGACGGGCCTTGGGGCGCCAGGCGGCTTTCTTGAGCAGCTCCACCAGGCGGCTCATGGCCTCTTTTCGGTTCATGTCCTGGCTGCGATGGGTCTCGACCCGGATCTGGATAAAACCATCGTGTACCCGGCTGTCGCTCAGCTTGTCGAGCCCCTCTTTGTAGAGCGGGGGCAGACTGGGAGAGCTGCGGTAATCAAAGCGCAACCAGACGGCGGAGTCAGTCTTGTTGACGTGCTGGCCGCCGGCCCCCTGGGCCCGCATGGCCTGAAACTGCAGCTCATGCCAGGGGAGGGTGACGCTGTTGGAGATGACTAGCATACTGCTGTGCTCTTGTTTGGTGCATAGGGAGAGGCTGGTTCAGCTTGGTGCCTCATTATGGGGCGAGATGTGCTCCCTTGGTGATGCCGGGGGGGATTCATCCAGGATATAAATGCTATCTTTTTGAAATTAAACAATAAAAAGACTTGGCACAAGAATTGATACCCAATTCACCACATACCATGGATTGGGAGCAACCAGATGAAGCTGATTACTGCGATTATCAAACCCTTCAAGTTGGACGATGTGCGTGAAGCCGTCGCCAGCCTGGGAGTCGAAGGACTGACAGTGTCCGAGGTCAAGGGGTTTGGCCGCCAGAAAGGGCACACCGAATTATACCGGGGAGCCGAGTACCAGGTCGACTTCTTACCCAAAGTGAAGCTGGAAATTGCGACGGCCGATGACAACGTCGAAGGGGTCATAGAGGCGATCTGCAAGGCGGCGTATACCGGCAAGATCGGCGATGGCAAGATTTTTGTCTACGATTTGTTGCAGGCGGTGCGCATTCGTACCGGTGAAAGCGATGACGAGGCGCTCTGATCGCTCGGGTGCCCTGGCGGCTTGAGCATGGGTAACCCTGTTTCGGATTGCCAGACTGGACGGGTTGCCGATAGGTAGTCATTGATTGACTCCATGGTGGGGCTGGATAGGATTCTATCCGGCCCTTTTGTTTGAACGGCGTTTAAATATGTGATCCCGCACTCGATGTTTTCTTGATCCGGTTGGCGAGGCCAATGCAAAATACAAACAGCAATGGTTATCACTCGATATAGCAACTCAAGGAATGGATGATGAAAATGAAGATGCTGGCACTGGCTTTTTCTACCCTGGCTGCTCAGGGTGCGTTTGCGGCAGGAGAGGTGAATGTCTACTCCAACCGTCAGGATGAACTGATCAAGCCCATCATCCAGCAGTTCGAGAAGGAATCGGGCATCAAGGTCAACGTGGTGTTCGCCAAAGAGGGGCTGAACGAGCGTCTGGAGCGGGAAGGCAAGCTCTCTGTGGCCGACCTGATGCTGACCGTGGACATCAGCCGTCTGACCGATCTGGTGGACAAGGGGCTGGTGCAGCCGGTAGACAGCAAGATACTGCAGGAGAATATTCCCGCTATCTATCGTGACCCGGAGAACCGCTGGTTCGCCCTGACCACCCGCGTGCGTGCCATCTATTCGAGCAAGGAACGCCTCGGCAAACTCGACACCATCCGCTACGAAGATCTGGTCAAGCCTGAATTCAAAGGGAAAATTTGTACCCGTAGCGGCAAGCATGAGTACAATGTGGCGCTGGTTTCCTCCATGATCGCCCATCACGGCATGGCGGATGCAAAAACCTGGCTGGAAGGGGTCAAGGCCAACCTGGCGCGCAAGCCGCAAGGCAACGACAGGGATCAGGTCAAGGCGATTAAGGATGGCATCTGCGATCTGTCCCTCGGCAACAGCTACTACCTGGGTGCCATGTTGAAAGATCCGGCTCAGAAGTCCTGGGCTGATGCTGTCTACATCAACTTCCCGAACCAGGCTGACCGTGGCGCCCACGTCAACGTGAGCGGCGTGGCCATGACCAAGCATGCCAAGAACAAGGAAGCCGCCCAGAAGCTGATGGAGTTCCTGGCTGGCGATACTGCCCAGCACATGTATGCGGACGTGAATGCCGAGTACCCGGTCAAGGTCGGGGTCGAGCCTTCCGCCATGGTCAAGTCCTGGGGCAGTTTCAAGTCTGATCCCATGCCGGTCAGCGAGTACGCCAAGCACCGCAAGGATGCCTTGCAGTTGCTGGATGAAGTAAAATTCGACTTGTAATCAGATGGGGCCAAGGGCCCCATCCACTTCTGTGGTCTCATGAAAAATTGTGGATGGATTGTCAGCAGCTGGGCCACCGCCCTGCTGCTGGGTTTGCCGGTACTCGCCCTGATCTTCTCAGCCTTCTCGGCAGACGGAGACCTGTTTCGTCACCTCGCCGATACTGTGCTGTTCGACTACCTTGCCAATACGCTGGGACTGGTGGTGGGCGTAGTGCTGCTCAGCCTGTTGTTCGGCGTACCTACCGCCTGGCTGGTAGCCATGTGTCAGGTACCGGGGCGCCGAGCCCTGCAGTGGGCGCTGATGCTGCCCATGGCCATGCCCTCCTACATCGTTGCCTACGTCTACACCGACCTGCTTGACTACTCGGGGCCGCTGCAGGCGGGGCTGCGCACCCTGTTTGAGTGGAGCAGACCGGCGGATTACTGGTTCCCGGCCATTCGATCCCTGGGCGGCGCAGCCTGGGTACTGGCGCTGGTGCTCTTTCCCTACGTCTATCTGCTGGCCCGCGCCTCGTTCTTGGAGCAGTCGGTCAGCCTCATTCACTCCAGCCGTCTGCTCGGCTGCAACCCTTGGCAGAGCTTTCGCCGCCTCAGTTTGCCGTTGGCACGCCCCGCCATCATGGTGGCGGTTTCCCTAGTGGCGATGGAGACTCTGGCCGACTTTGCCACTGTCCACTTCTTTGCCATCAACACCCTGACCACTGCGGTTTATGATACCTGGCTCGGCTATGGCAGCCTGGCCACCGCTGCCAAGCTCTCCTGCATGATGCTGCTGGCCGTGGTGCTGCTGATCGCGCTGGAGCGCCGCTCCCGCCAGCGTCAGCAGGTGTTTCAGAAATCCATGGGTCATGAGCAGCCGCTGCGTTATCCACTCAAGGGAGTCAGCCGTTGGCTGGCCGGACTCTGGTGCTGGGGACTGGTGCTGGCGGGTTTCGGCCTGCCATTTGTCATCCTGCTCGATTACGGCGTGCGCTATTTCGAACTCTCCTGGACGCCGGAGTTTGTCCGCTTCGCCGGCAACAGTCTGCTCATCTCGGCGCTGACAGCCCTGCTGGCCATGGGTATCGCCCTGCTGCTCGGTTTCTTCCGTCGCCTCGATGGCGGGGTCAAGAGCCTGCTGCCCCTGCGCATCGCCGCCATGGGATACGCCATGCCGGGTACCGTGCTTGCCATCGGCGTGCTGGTGCCGCTGACAGCCCTCGATTTTGGTATCAATGATCTGGCCGAGTGGCTTGGAGGGCAGGGGCCTGGCTTGCTGCTGACCGGTACCCTCACTGCCATCGTATTCGGCTATCTGGTGCGCTTCGTGGCCATTGCCATCGGTTCGGTGGAGAGCAGCATGGGCAAGATCTCCCCCAGCCTTGACATGGCGGCCCGTTCCCTGGGACAGGGAGATGGCGGTATGCTGCGGCGGGTTCATCTGCCGCTGGTGCGACGGGGTCTGTTTGCCGGTGCCATGCTGGTATTCATCGAATCCATGAAGGAGCTGCCCGCCGCCCTGCTGCTGCGGCCGTTCAACTTCGATACCCTGGCGACCCACGTCTATCAATTTGTCTCGGACGAGATGCTGGAACGCGGCGCCCTGGGGGCCATCGTTATCGTGCTGGTAGGGCTGTTGCCGCTCATCTGGGTCAACCGCAGCCTGGATAGCCAGGGGCACTGAGTCTGCAGATCACTCCCTGAATTGTTGTCCGGCGCAGGTCGGCCTGAATCAAAAGAATATGAGGAAGTCAGCCGTGTCTTGCTTGCAGGTTGAGAACGTCAGTTGCCGTTATAACGGTCGCAATGTGCTGGAGCAGCTGTCTCTGTCGGTGGCCGACAACGAGATTGTCTGTCTGCTGGGGGCCAGTGGCTGCGGTAAAACCACGCTGCTCAAGGCCATTGCAGGCCTGTTGCCGCTGGCCGAAGGGGAGATCCGCCTCGGTGCTACCCTGCTGGATGGGCCGGGCGTCAGCGTGCCACCCGAGGCGCGCAACATCGGCATGATCTTCCAGGATTATGCCCTCTTCCCCCATCTGACGGTGGCCGACAATGTCGGTTTCGGGCTGACTCGCCTTGACCACTCCGCCCGTCAGCAGCAGGTGGAGGAGGCGCTGACGCTGGTTAAGCTGCAGGGGCTGGGAGATCGCTATCCCCATCAACTCTCTGGCGGGCAGCAGCAAAGGGTTGCCATCGCTCGCGCTCTGGTGTGCAAGCCGAAGTTGATGCTGCTGGATGAGCCCTTCTCCAACATCGACACCCAGGTGCGGATGAAGCTGATCCTCGAGATCCGCACACTGCTCAAGCAGCAGGGGATCGGCGCCATCTTCGTTAGCCACAGCAAGGAGGAGGCGTTTGCCTTCGCCGACCGGCTGGCCCTGTTTCGGGCTGGTCACATCGAGCAGGTGGGACAGCCGGAGCAGCTTTATCGCCGCCCGCAGAACCGCTTCGTTGCCGAGTTTTTGGGCGGGGTGAATTATCTGGCCGCCGAGGTGGTGGACAGTCACTGCGTGCAGACGGCGCTCGGGGTTATCTGTGGCAGCGAGCCTCATGGTCGCAACCTGGGCGAGCTGCTGCAACTGATGCTCAGACCCCAGCAACTGTTGCTGGAGGCCGTCGTGGACGGCGAACTGACTGTGCTGGAGCAGCAGTTTCTCGGTCATCACTGTCGGGTGTTGTTCGAGTGTGGCGGTCAGCGACTGGAGGCGAGCATAGGTGAGCCACTCGGCGGGGATCGCGCTCGGGTCAAGGTCGCTCCCCATGGGTTGGTGTTGTTTGAACCAGTGCAGTGAACCACTTGATATCGTTATGGAATCAATGAATTGAATTCACTCTGGTTTATAATCGCGCCACGCTAATGCCTATACAGGGGAGAGACATAATGAAAGCCCAAGCCGGGATCTGCGCAGAGCCGAATCTGCACGCACTCTATCTGATGTTCAATCGCACAGGAGAGGCGACCGCACTGGTTGCCCGTCTGGCCAGCTTGCCTGCTCTGTGGGAAGCGGTTGCCGCCGATTTCCCCGATGCCGGTTTCACTGGCCTGGTCGCCGTCGGCGCCGATGCCTGGGATGACCTCTACCCTGTGGCCCGTCCGCCCCAGTTTCGCGGCTTTATGACGCAATCAGCCAACGGTCAGCAGGCGCCAAATACGCCGTTCGACCTCTTCGTGCAGTTGCGCGCCGATCGGGTCGATGTTTTGCATCACGCCGGTCAAAGGGTTATGGCGCTGCTGGCCGGATTGGTGGCGCTGGTGGAAGAGGTGCGTGGTTTCCGCAATCTGGATTGCCGGGACCTGACCGGCTTCGTCGACGGCACCGAGAACCCGCAAGATGAACACCGCGCTGAGGTGGCCTTGCTTGAGGGTGGCGAGTTTGCCGGTGGCTCCTATGTCCATGTGCAGCGTTGGGTACATGCCATGAGCGACTGGGAGAAGCTCGCCCTGAAGGAACAGGAAGACATCATTGGCCGCACCAAGCGCGACAACATCGAATACGAGTCGGCCGACAAGCCGCTGACCTCCCATATCAAGCGGGTCAACCTCAAGACGCCCAAGGGCGAATCCATGGAGATACTGCGTCAGAGCATGCCCTGGGGAACCATGACGGAGCAGGGACTCTATTTCATCTCCTGCTGCCGCACGCCGTTGCACTTCAATGCCATGATGGCCAGCATGTACAAGGGGGAGGGCGGCCATTTTGATCACCTGCTGCGCTTCACCACGGCAGTGACGGGGGCGGCCTTCTTTGCCCCCTCGGAAGATTTTCTGGTGGCAAAGGGTCAATAAGTCAGCATTCACCGGTGCGCAGAAAACAAAAATCCCGGCCTTGGCCGGGATTTTGCGTTCTGGCGGTACCGCTAGTAGGCGGTGGCCTGCGCATTGGCTGACATTAAGGGGTCTGTTCGAACAGCTCGAGGGCGGAGAGATAGAGCTCTTCGATATCGGTGTCGCTGGTCGGAGTGATGAAGATGGTGTCATCACCGGCGATAGTGCCGAGGATCCCTTCTGCCTTGCCGAGTGAGTCGAGCAGGCGGGCGATCAGCTGGGCTGCACCCGGGCTGGTGTGGATCACGACCAGAGCGCCGTTGTGGTCGACGTCGAGTACCAGGTTCTTGAGCGGGCTGGAAGTGGTGGGTACACCCAGTTCCACCGGCAGGCAGTAAACCATCTCCATCTTGGCATTGCGGGTGCGAACGGCGCCGAAGCGGCTCAACATGCGCGATACCTTGGACTGGTTGATGTTTTCGAAGCCCATCTCTTGCAGGGCAGTCACTATCTCTGCCTGGGAGCCAAATCGTTCTTCTTTCAGCAAGGCTTTAAAGGCCTTGGCCAGTTTTTCTTGCTTGTCGTTGTGTTTCATCTTGGACTCACGAATGAGGAGGTGTGGCTGCCTGTCACGCTCAGGCGGCAGATATGAACAGCGTGCCCATTTTGCATTCATGTGCCTATTTTTGCAAGGAAGCGGCGGTTGTTCTGCATATTGATTCAAAATTAGCTTGCATCCCCCCATGTTGGGGCTAAAATCGGGACGAAATTTTGAAAACTTATTCAATTGGGCTGTATGGGTATTGAACTAATCGGTATCGCAAAATCCTGGCACAAGGTGCCGGTGCTGCAAGATGTCAGCTTTCGGACTGAGCCCGGTGAAACCTTGGTGCTGCTGGGCCCGAGCGGTGCTGGCAAGAGCTCGCTGCTACGTATGATGAACTTGCTGGACACGCCGGATGCCGGCGTATTGCGCATCGGTGAAAGTGAATTTTCTTTCCCGTCCGGCCTGTCTGCTGCCGAATTCAACCGTCAGGCGCAGGCACTGCGTCGCAAGGTGGGCATGGTGTTCCAGCAGTACAATCTCTGGCCACATCTGACCGTGATGGAGAACCTCATAGAGGCGCCCGTCAAGTTGCTCGGCATGAGCAAGGCCGCGGCCATCGAGAAGGGCGCCTACCTGTTGACCCAGTTGCAACTGGCCGACAAGCGTGATGCCTGGCCTGCCCGCCTCTCCGGCGGCCAGCAGCAACGGGTGGCCATTGCCCGTACCCTGATGATGGATCCGCAAGTGCTGCTGTTTGACGAGCCGACGGCCGCACTCGATCCCGAGATCACCAAAGAGGTGGCCGAGATCATCCGCAATCTGGGCCAGACCGGTATTACCCAGGTGGTGGTGACCCACGAGGTGGAGTTTGCCCGCAAGGTGGCCAGTCAGGTGATTTATCTGGAAAAGGGGCGGATCATCGAGTCCGGTACCGCCGCCATTTTCCAATCCCCGCAAACCAGCCGGTTTGCCGAATTCTTGATGCATTGATATTCAAATCGATAAGGAAGCTGTCATGAAAAAGAGTCTGTTGCTGGTTGCTGCCATGGGTTTGCTGAGCACCTCTGTGCTGGCCAAAGAGATCAAGTTCGCCACCGAGGCGACATATGCACCGTTCGAATACCTGGACGACAAAAACGAGTTTCAGGGCTTTGACATCGACCTGGCCCGTGCCATCTGTACCCAGGTCAAACTGGAGTGCAGCTTCCACAACCAGGCCTTCGACAGCCTGATCCCCAGCCTCAAGTTCCGTCGTTATGACGCTGCCATCGCAGCCATGGATGTGACCCCGGAGCGGGCAGCCCAGGTCGACTTCTCCGACATCTATTACGAGAACTCAGCCGTGTTCGTGGCCAAGAAAGGGACCTTCAAGGGGCCGGAAGACTTGGTCGACAAGACGGTCGGCGTGCAGAATGGTTCCTCGCATCAGTCCTATCTGGTGGATAACTGGATCAGCAAAGGCTTGCTGACAGTGCCCTATGCCAGTTACCAGAGTGCCTTCCTCGACATGATGAATGGCCGTACCGATGGTGTCTTTGCCGATACTGCCGTGGCGGCCGACTGGCTCAAGCAGCACAAGGAGTACGTCGTGATCGGTGCGCCTGTGACCGATGCCAAGTACTTCGGTACCGGCTTTGGCATCGCAGTGGCCAAGGGCAACCTGGAGCTGCTGACCCAGCTGAACAAGGGGCTGGCCGAGATCAAGGCCAACGGCACCTATCAGAAAATCTTCGACAAATACTTCGCGCAGTAAGCCATGTTGAGCCTGTTGTTGGATGCAGCCTGGATGACCCTCGGGCTGGCCTTGGCATCACTGGTCGGTGGCATGGTATTGGCGCTGGGATTGAGCGCCGCCGAGCTGAGTAAACAGCCTTGGCTGGTGTGGCCTGTGGCTACACTGACCACCTTGATCCGTGGCTTGCCCGAGCTGTTGGTGGTGCTGTTCATCTACTTCGGCTCGACCCAGGTGCTGTTTCTCATCACAGGTGAGTATGTGGAGTTCAGCCCGTTCGCCTGTGGAGTGCTCGCACTCTCTCTGCTGTTTGCCAGCTATGCCACCCAGACTCTGCGGGCGGCGCTCAATGCGGTGCCCGCCGGACAGCGGTTGGCGGCGCTGGCGCTCGGTCTTGGCAAGGGGCGCATCTTCTTTCGCATCGTGTTGCCCCAAGCCTGGCGTCATGCCCTGCCGGGCCTCGGCAATCAGTGGCTGGTGTTGCTGAAGGATACGGCGCTGGTCTCTCTCATAGGGGTGAACGAGATGATGCGTCAGGCCCAGATGGCTTCGGCCAGCACTTATGAACCCTTCACCTGGTATGCCGCCGCGGCCCTCATCTATCTTGCCATCAGTCTGGTGAGTGAATTCGGCCTCAAGCAGGCTGCCCGCTATACCCGCCGCTACGGAGGTTGACCATGCAGGACTATTTCATGACCCTGCAGGGGGGATCAGTGATCACCCTGCAACCGACCCTCGTCAGTCAGCTGAGTGAATTCGGGTTTAAGCAAACAGCCAGCTATACCCGCGGCTACGGAGGTTGACCATGCAGGACTATTTCACGACTCTGCTGGGGGGATTAGTGATCACTCTGCAATCGACCGTCTTCAGTCAGCTGAGTGAATTCGGGTTTAAGCAGAC